>NZ_MTPV01000006.1:0-104069 GCF_002009585.1 Arthrobacter sp. SRS-W-1-2016
AAAGCAAGCTACGACGCCGGAGTCCTGACCCTGCGCATCCCGGTGGCGGAGAAAGCAAAGCCGCGCCGCATCGAAATTGAAACCGCCGGAAAACAGCGCCAGGAAATCAGCGCCTGACCATCGGCGCAGCCTCCCGGACCGGGAGCACCTCAGCGGCCCATCACACGCAGAGGGCGGTCGAGTTCACAGACCACGCCACAGCGCAGCCAGCACAGGGATGACGAGGCCCCGAGGATGACTTCCGCAACGATGGTCCCCGGTTCAACGGACCGGGGACCATCCCCCCGCCCACCTGAACCAAGCACCTACGATGAGGAACAACGGCCCGACTCCCTACGACATCCTGCATATCGCCCCCACCGCTACAAACCCGCGCCGCCACGGCCCGGCGCCGCCTCCGTTCGGATTCCAGGGCATTTGCTTCCCCCCGTCACTCCTTATCGGACTGGTCATCTCGGCGCCGCCCGCCGGACGATCCCCGGGAATGCCGGTCCGGCAACGGTCATATCCGCCAACCGGCCACATGCTGATCCTGCAGATCAGGCGCTGAGAGCCGGAAAACCGCACAAGTCCAAGGAGCCCCCATGAGTGCCTGGCGCGCGTACGACAACCAATTGATGCCCGCGTTCTACGAACGCTTCGAGAAGAGATGGGGCAAAGGAACAGCGCCGTTCCTGGACCCCGAGACCCACGAACAACCCATGCCGAGGGCCCAGTGGATCAACCCGGACACCGGGGCCGCGGTCGCGGTCGTCCCCATCTGGACCGAGGATCCCCAGCACCGCTCCTTCGGGGTGTTCTACCTTCCCCCGGCCGGCGATATCTGGGTCCTGCGACCCGGGTACACGAACTACCTCGAGACCGACACCAAGAACACCGAGCAAGCCAGCCTGCGCAACGACGCCTTCCGAAAAGCCGTCGCACACGCCAAGGAATTCATCTACGGAACCCAACCCTGACTCTTCGGGAATACACCATGCCCCCTCCACAGATCAGCCCGTTCCTTCGGGACTGCATTGTTCACGATGACGCAGGCGACTCGGGGATCAACGCCGACGCGCTGACCCGAAAGGGCAGAGCCTTCCCTGGGCTGCGCATGACTGGACCAGCCGCCGTGGACTCCACTAGGCGCCATACCGAAAAATGGGCACAAGCGAGCTCCAAGCAAGCGGCATTGCCCCTAGAGGGCGAGTTCGCCCTCCCGAGTCCAGCCGAGGGCCTCGTGATGGGGCCCACCACAGCGAATCCATCTCCGAACGCCACCCGGCCCCGCGCCAAGGGGCGGTCGAAGCGGGTCAGCTCTACGACGTCGTAATCCTCCAAGGGCGCCTCGAACACGCCGAACTTGGACTCCAGCAGCGGCGCGCCGTTGGCCTCGCCCGGCCGGGCGGTCATCAGGACGCCGACGGGAAGTGTTCCCCCTTCGTTGAGTCACGCCCACAGCGGCCGCCAGTCGTGAGTTCCGAGGGTTACCAGCGCGAATGGATCATCTCGCGGAAGTACGTGTCGTAGATTTCCCTGACTCTGTTCTCGAAGTCCGGTTCTAGGTGGTCCAGTAGTTGGGCGGAGGCGGCGTTAGTGCGGGCCTGTCCGGGGTTTCGTGCCCCTGGTATGACGGTGCTGACTCCGTCGCGTGCCGCGATCCAGGCGATGGCCGCCTGGGCTGTCGTCGCTCCGGACGGGACAAGCTTTTTGAATTCTTCCACCGCTTTGAGGCCCTGTTCAAAGTCAACTCCGGAGAAGGTCTCTCCGACGTCGAATGCTGCACCGTTCCGGTTGTATTTCCGGTGGTCATTTTCGGCAAAGACTGTGTCCTTGGAGTACTTGCCCGAGAGCAGGCCGGAGGCCAGAGGGACCCTGGCAATGATGCCGACTCCGGCGTTCTTCGCCGCGGGCAGGACCTCGTCCAAGGGTTTGAGTCTGAAGGCGTTCAGAATGATCTGGACGGTCGCCGTGCCGTGCTGGATGGCCTCGAGTGCTTCGTCGGTCCGCTCAACGCTGACACCGTATTCCTTGATTGCGCCTTCACTGATGAGCGTCTCCAGCGCATCGTAAACTTCCGGGCGGCTGTAAACCGGGGTCGGTGGGCAGTGCAGCTGCACAAGGTCCAGGCACTCCGTCCGGAGGTTCCGCCTGGACCGGTCAACCCATTGCCGGAAGTTGGCCAATGTGTAGTTTTCCGGTTTCTGTTCCAGGCGCCGCCCGATTTTGGTAGCTACTGTGATGTCCAGCCCGGGGTTGGCAGCGAGGAACGTGCCAATGATTTGCTCACTCCGCCCGTCGCCGTAGACATCGGCAGTATCAAAGAAGGTCACCCCGGAATCCACTGCGGCTTCCAGGATGTCGCTGGCATCCTTCAGATCCACGTTGCCCCAGTCGGCACCAAGCTGCCACGTGCCCAGCCCCACAACGGAGACGGAGCGCCCTGTCTTGCCTAATACTCGCTGCTTCATCCTTCGACTATAACCACGGCACAACTGCCCCGTCCGCATGGAAGGGGGACAGCTGATCCTAGGACCCGAAGGGCCAGCCACGCCTGGACAAAAGATCCCGTCGGAGGCGTAGTCTCGGAAACGGCTACAGACACAGGGGCCGCCCATGGAACGATGTGGTCAGGGCCCTGGGTGCCGCCGCACGGCCGGCTACTTCACGGACGAGAGAAAGCGCGTCAGCAAACAATGGAATTCAGGTACCTTGGCAACTCCGGCTTCAAGATCTCGGAAATCACGTTCGGCAACTGGCTGACCCACGGCTCCCAGGTCGAGAACGACACCGCGACCGCATGCGTCCGAGCAGCGCTCGACGCCGGAATCAGCACCTTCGACACGGCCGATGTCTATGCCAACACCGCGGCCGAGACCGTCCTTGGCAACGCCCTGAACGGCGAACGGCGGGAATCGCTGGAGATCTTCACGAAGGTATTCGGTCCCACAGGGCCCAAGGGCCACAATGATCTCGGTCTCTCCCGCAAGCACATCACGGAATCCATCAACGGCTCCCTCAGGCGCCTGCAGACCGACTACGTGGACCTCTATCAGGCCCACCGCTACGATTTCGAGACGCCGCTGGAAGAAACCATGCAGGCCTTCGCGGATATCGTGCGGCAAGGCAAAGCCCTGTACATCGGCGTGAGCGAATGGACAGCGGAGCAGATCCGCGACGGTCACGCACTGGCCAAAGATCTGGGATTCCAGCTGATATCCAACCAGCCGCAGTACTCGATGCTCTGGAGGGTCATCGAGGCCGAAGTGGTGCCGACGTCCGAAGAACTCGGCCTCTCCCAGATCGTGTGGTCCCCCATGGCCCAGGGCGTACTGAGCGGCAAGTACGAGCCCGGGCAACCTGCTCCCGAAGGCAGCCGCGCCACAGACACCAAGGGCGGAGCGCAGATGATCAAGCGTTGGATGTCCAACGAGGTCCTGACCGGGGTCCAGAAGCTCAAACCGATCGCGGAAGAAGCCGGACTGACCATGGCTCAGCTCAGCATCGCCTGGGTCCTGCAGAACCAGAACGTGGCCTCGGCCATCACGGGCGCGTCCCGGCCCGAGCAGGTCGAGGCCAACGTGGCGGCATCGGGAATGAAGCTGGATCAGGAGATCATGGACAAAATCGACGCCGCGATCGGCGCCCTCGCCGAACGCGACCCCGCCCGGACCAAAGATTCCTCACCCGCCACCCGGGAAGCATAGGCACCAAACGGCAGGGGATGGCCGGACGCCCTTGTTGCACATCCTCGTCCAAACCGCCCAAGGGGTGTGCGCCTCGGGCGTTGATTCGTTGTGCTCAGGTTCCGCAGTATGCAACGTAGGGTGCAACCCTCACTGCCCGGAGACAATGGCAGTGCTCGGAATACTGAGACCTTCTCGGCCATCATGATCTTCCAGACTCCGGGATTGTGTGCTAGTAGACGAGCTCGCAGCATGCCTGCGAATTCAGGTTGGCGAGTTCCGTTCCCGGACACCCGTCACCCATCAGCACGTTCCACGAATTGTTGCATCCTGCATTCCCGAATCACGACGGGCCGGTTTCGTCCGCAGACGCTTCTCGGGCACCCTATGGAGGGAGCTCCTTCTCCGGCGGGCGTTCGATCGCGATCGTTCGAGTATGTGAAGCGCGGGCTCGAAACGGTCTCGACGCGAACTCCCTCGACTTCGTGCGGGACCGTGACCCGGCTTTACTCCTGAGCTCCGATATTGTGGGCCTATGCCAATCGAAATCCCTGCCGCTGAGGGCACTGCTGAGGCCCTCGTGGCCCGCCCTTCCGCTGCAATCGGCCCTCTTCCCGGCGTCATCCTCTACATGGACGCCTTCGGCCTGCGTCCCCGAATCCAGGAGATGGCCCAGCGCATCGCCGACTGGGGCTACGTGGTGCTGGCGCCGAACGTTTTCTACCGTGAAGGATCAATAGCCGAGCTCGCCCCGGCCGTGGACATGTCCGCCCAGGCAGGCAGGGAAGCGGCAGGCATGGCTGCCTTTCCCCGGGTTGGCCGCCTGACACCGGAAAAGGCGCTGCAGGACATCAATGCGTGGGTGTCCGCACTTGCCGGGCTCAACGGCGTAGCTCCCGGCCCCATCGGGACCACCGGTTACTGCATGGGCGCCCGGCTGGCCGTCCGCACCGCCACGTCCCATGCGGACGTGGTGGCAGCGTGCGGCGGCTTCCACGGCGGCGGCCTCGCCACCGACGGGCCAGACAGCCCGCATCTGAAGCTTGGAAATGCACGGGCCCGGTTCGTATTCGGCCACGCGGACAATGACCGCAGTATGGCACCGGACGCCGTCGCTCGGCTCGGCGAAGCCTTAAAGGCCGCAGGGCTCGAGGCGTCGAACGAAATCTATGCAGGCGCGCCGCACGGCTACACCATGGCGGACACCTCCGCCTTCAACGCGGCGGCCACCGAGCGGCATTTCCAGGAGCTGCAGGCTCTACTCGACGCAACGCTGAAAGGCTGACCCCGGTCACCGCCCGAAGCCGGATTGCCACTTCGAATCGCCTGACTGTCAGGCGACAGACACGGCCGAACGATCCCTTGCTCCTGTTTTGTGCCTGGCTCAAGACTGCGGTTGGATCAAGTTCTGAAGGCTTTCCACAGTGACAGTCTCTAGCGAAGGTACGAAATGCCGGCCAGGAGCAGGGGGTGGCTGGACAACTCCGGGGACGACGACAACTTGCATCCCGGCGGCCTGGGCGCTTGTTGTCCCGCTCACCGAGTCTTCCACCGCGACACAGCTTGACGGCTGCACCCCGAGGAGTTCGGCGGCCGTCAGGTATGGGGCAGGATGCGGCTTTCCCTGTTGAACTGAATCTCCGGCCACAATGGCGTGAAAGGTTCCAAGGGGTGCAGACGCTGCAACGCGGGTTGCAACCGGGCTGAATGCCATGGTGACCAAGGCGGAGGGAATGTGCGCTGCTGCGAGATCTGCGAGGATCCTTTCGGCGCCAGGTAGCCAGGGTATGCCTTCTTCGAGTTTCTCAACCACTCGTTCGAGGAGTCCGTTGATAATCTCCTCGACCGAAAGTGGGACACCATGTTCTTGCAGAATCGCCGCGGAGGCCGGCATCGCCTGACCAACCGTAGAGCGGGCCTCCTTTGCGGTCCATTCAAGTCCGTGCAATCTTGCTATTTCTTGCTGAGCCGCCATCCAGTACGGCTCTGTATCGACGAGAGTGCCGTCCATGTCCCAGAGAACTGCTCGTAGGTGATCTTGATTTCCGGAATTCGTCACTGGGGTGCCCTTCCGCTGGGATCGGCTGAAAGATGGTTTCGCTAAGCAGCTGTGGACGTGGAGGCCAGAAGGTCCCGGACCGCAGCCGCCCCTGCGTCGGAGGAGAAGTCCGAGCTCAAGCCTACGACGCTGACTCCCGCTGAGAGATAGGTGGCGGCGGTGGCGGCTTTCATGCCGCCTGTCGCGACGAACTGCACGTCCGGAAAGGGCCCTTTCATGGCCCTGATCCATTCGGGTCCGAGCAACGAGGCGGGGAAGGCCTTGAGCCAGGTCAGTCCGAGAGCTGTGGCCCGGAGTATTTGCGGACAAGTTGTCCTGTACTGACGAGAAAAGTCCTGAAATAGGGCACGCCCCAGCACCGTGTCGCCTTCACGCTACACAGGACCGGGGCGGCGGTCGCGGCTCTGGGTGCCCTGCTGGCCCCTATCGCAGGGCTGGGGCGCACCAGTCTGGCGATAGCCCGCGAACACGACCTGCCGCACCGGCTCTCCGCCGTCCACCCCCCGGTTACAAGGTTCCCCACCGGGATTCACGCAAGTTCGGGAGATGATGTTCGTCATAACGGAATCAAAAATCGAAGCCCCTCCGGCATTGCTGATGGGGCTTCCCCTTTGCCCCGACAGCGTCGGTTGACCTGAAGGCTCAGTCGAGCGGAATGGGGCGCGAACCCGAGGAGATCGCTGTGACCAGAATCAGTTCAGTATCCTCAGGCGGGCGGGAGCCGCGTTCAGCCGGAGTGATCTGATCTTTGGTGGTGAACCACGGAATCGGGACCGGGAAAGTACAGGCCTTCATGACCGGTGTCGGACCAGCGGACCAAGTAGGGTGGAGCACCGTCGGGTCCGCGCACCTGAATGATCTCGCCGTCGCGACTCGGCTCGTCGATGTGCGCGGCGTGCACAATGATCCGGTCGCCGACATTTGCATGCATGCGGACCTCCCTGGCTTCCCTCCAATGGTACTGCGTGTCCCCGGCGACACGAAGGGGCATTGACGTTGGCTGTCTTCGTCACCCCTGCAGCAAAGCCCACCGGAATGGAATCGTTCATAGATCAAAAGCGCGATGCACAGCGGAACGGCCGCTTGCCGCACAGGCCATGTCCTTTGGCCTCTGGCGCCTTGAGCTGATCCGCGCTCCACTGGCTCCATGGATCTGGATAACGATCCATCCCCCCTCGAAATGCCTTCCACACCTGCCACGGACGAACTTGGTGGGTCTGCGGACCCACGGGCACCTGTTCAAAGGGTGCTTCGTGACTTGCGGGCGAGCCGTACGGGGTTGTCGGAGCGGGAAGCGGCACGGCGTCTGGTGGCGTACGGACCGAACGAACTCGCCCGACGTGGAGGCTTGCAGTGGCCGCGACAGGTTGTACGGCAATTGGTGCCCCCTCTCGCGTTGCTGCTTTGGCTTGCCGCGCTGCTGAGCTATATCAGCGGTTCAGCTACTCTGGCAGCGGCGATCGTCGCGGTCATCCTCCTTAACACTGGGTTCGCTTTCCTCCAGGAACGCTACGCGGAACGGGCCGTCGAAGCCCTCTCCGCCTACCTTCCGCCACAGGCCCGGGTTTTGCGCGACGGCGAGGAGAAGCAAATCCAGGCCAGGCAGCTGGTTCCAGGGGCTGTGCTGGTGGTGCGCGAAGGCGATCGTGTCAGCGCCGCCGATGCACGGCTCCTCGAGGGTTCCGTGGAAATGGACGTCTCCACCCTGACAGAGGAATCCCTTCCCGTTTCCAGGAGCGCGGAGGTCTGGATGCGCACCGAACTCGGCCGGATTGCCGCGCTCTCTGAACGCGTCGGCCACGATCCGAGTCCGCTCGAAAAGCAGGTGACCAGGGTGGCGCGGATCATAACCGTCGTCGCGGTCGCCATGGGCATCGCTTTCATCCCCGTGGGCACACTTCTCGGCGGTCTTTCGCTGGGCGACACCCTGAAGTTTGCGATCGGGCTGCTGGTAGCCAATGTCCCCGAAGGCCTGCTGCCGACCATCACCCTCGCATTGGCCGTCGGCGTGCGTGTCCTCGCGCGCCGGGGGCCCCTGCCATCCACGACGCTGACACCCTGCCCATGGGCGTGCCGATGGAGCAACTGCGGGACCTCGTCAGCCGCGCGCGTGCCGGCCGCCTGCAGCGTGCCGAAATGGCGGATCCGACCATCACCGTGACCAATCTGGGGGATCTCGGCGTCGAGAGCGTCTATGGCGTCATCTATCCCCCGCAAGTCGCAATGGTTGGCTTCGGGCGTGTGATGGAACAGCCGTGGGCAGAGAACGGAATGATCGGGGTACGGCATGCCGCTATTGCCACCCTCTCGGCCGACCACCGTGTCAGTGACGGCATGCGTGGCGCCCGCTATCTCGCCCGCATCGAAGAATTGCTGCAGAAACCGGAGGAGCTATGAACCAGCAGGAAGCCCGTGCGGTCGTCCACGCCGCCATCGGAAAGGTCGCACCGGATGTCGATATGGCGGACGTCGATGAGGATTTCCGGCTGCGGCAGGACCTTGAACTTGATTCACTGGACTTCTTGCGGCTTGTGGAAACCATCGACACCGACACCGGCGTCAACATTCCCGAGCGTGACTACCCTGGGGTTACCACCGTCAAGGGACTTATCGCTTACGTTGCCTCCCACGCCTAAATACCCCCGTGCATGGCAGGTACGGGGGTATTTAGGCGCCTGCAGGTAGCCATCAGATAACGCCGGGTTCAAAAGCTCAGCATCCTCACCCGCACAGAGACCTCGGTTGCTCCCCTGCCCGGGGTCACGGACGGGGGCCATGTGACGGCACGAAGCACCCAGGCCCTGACATCCGTGCGGGTCGAATCGGCCGCATCGGGGCTGCACTCATGCTTACGATCCCGTCCCCTGACCGCGCTACCGCTAGCGATCCTGGCCGAAGACAGGACAAGCGGTACTCACACCGGCGGGATCTGCTTCGCTTTCAGGGGCTGGCATTGCAATCTCTGCTCCGTGGCCAGGCGTTGCCGTGCAGTCTCGCAAAGTAGGACACGTCTGGGCCGCGCAGCGGGGTTTCCCGGGCTCGTGCGATATCTTCCGGTGCCGCGCTTGCGAAACAGCTTCGGCAGGGCCTTGGCCATCCCGAGGCTGACGGTCCAGACGGATCGTTTGGCTAGTTCGTGCGCCCGAAGAACAGTAACGCCGTGGAGCCGACCACCAGGACCGGACATGATGCGTGGCTGACAGGCAAGTAACATCGCCCTTGAACTACAGCACGGCCTGCTCAAGCGCTCCCCCCAAACCTGGTCAAGATCTCATGGGCTCCAGGGCTTTGGATCAGGTCTCTGAGGATGAAGCCATGGGCGCCCGGTGGAGACTGGACCTGCGCCCTGGTGGCCGTCGTCAGGCGTCGAAGTGAACTGCATGAATGTCCGCCCCGGCGACGGAGGTAATGATGGACGCCGCGAGGGCCCGGAGTTTCACGTTCCTGGTGTTGGAGGCCCGTTGCAGCATGGAGAAGGCGGCGTCATGGTTGCAGCGGTTTTGTGCCATCACCACCCCTAGCGCGGTGTCGATGACCGTCCTCTTTGCCAAGGCTGCAGTCAGATCCTGATTGGCATCTTTCAAATGCGCGATGAGCAGTACCAGGCGGAGGGCGATGGAAGCCTGTACTGCGAAAGCTTCCGCAGTGTCGATGTCTTCCGGGGAGAACGCGTTCGGGCGTCTGGAGTAAAGGGTGAGGGCGCTCAGGGAATCTCCTTCAACGGACAAAGGGACGCAAAGGATAGACCTGAAACCATGCCCGACCGCCGCGGGGACGAACCGTGGCCAGCGGTCTTCGTGTTCCAGGTTTGCGGCCAGGACTGCTTTTTGGTCCTTTATGGCAGTCCGGGACGGGCCCTCGTCCATGATGTTGTCCAGGTCCTCCATGGAGCTGGCCCCAGGCTCGCTTCCGGCCGCTGCCGCAGGTTTCTTCTGCCGGTGGACGGCGATTCGGCAGGATAGCTCCATGCCGGCAGAGGGAAGTGTCCTTGCGGCAAGGGTGGCCAGATCGGCGAGGAACGGCACAACATCGTCGTTGATCAGGACCAAGTCCAGAGGCCGGATGTCCATGTTTCCCGGAAGTGTCGCCAGCGCCGTGATCGTCCTGAACGTTGTCCGCCAGTGTGATCGGGGCAGGTCGACAGCAGCCGGGGTGTCGGCGGAACGGTCCTGGATCAGGCCGGTTCCGGCGCACTCGCGCACATCGGTGATGGCTGCCGCCGCAGTTGCCGTATCCGGATAGGCCTGCGAGATGGCCAATACTGCTCCGTCAGCTGCCAGGAGCCGGAACCGGGTCTGGGAGTGAACATCGGTGAAGAGTTCGAATAGTCCAGCCATCGTGTCGTCCTTCCCGTGTCCCCGCCAGGGATCACGCCAGGGCCTTCAAAGCCCGAATAAGAGGTTGCCGTGCACGGTGCTTGCCTTCATAGAATGACCTTGTTTGCCGGCAACCGTCAGAGGCTAAGGTCCTGAAACCTGATGATTCGCACCTGCGCACGTCTGAGAGCTGCACGAACAACCCGTCCATGCTCGCCCCACGCTCAACGCTTGGAGTCGCGCCACTTTCCCGGCCGGCGGACCGGCCATCGGTGGGGACGATGAGGGGAAGACGACCAGGTCCCGCCCCAAACGCGCGAGCATGCCCTGTCTGCGATGGGTACAGCCAACTGGGGCGCCCATCGTGAGCAGGGACAGGAGCAGGAAGACTGTGACGCTTGTCCCGAGGGCCCGGCCGAGTTGGCCGACGATAACCTCGGGGTGGGACCGGTCGATGTAGCCCCACCCCGGAAACTTGGCTAGGGGACGGAGTTTCCCAGCTCGCGCAGCGGAGTCTTGGCTGTTTCCCTGGCCCACAGTGCGCCTAGCACTGCAAGGACCGAGGAGGCCGCGACGATCCAGGCGGCGGGACCCCAGTTTGCTGATACCGCGCCGACGAGGGCGGTGCCAAGCAGGGGCGTGAAGCCTGCGCAGACGATGCCGATCTGCAGTCCTATCGCCATGCCGGAGTAGCGGACCTTGACGTTGAAGAGTTCGGCGAACCAGGCGGGGTAGACGGCGTTCGACATGGCGTAGGTGCCCGCGGTGATCAGGGTGCTGGTCAGGAAGATCATCGGGACGTTGCCCGTGGCGATGACCGAGAAATAAGCGAAGATCATCAGGCCGGATCCGAGGACACCGCTGATGAAGATCTTGCGCCGCCCGAACGTGTCCGAAAGACGTGCCATCAAGGGTTGAGTGGCGGCGGCGAGGACGTTGCCGACGATGCTGACCCACAACATCGTCGATGCGGGGACCCCGACGGACACGGCGTAGGCCAGACCGAAGGACTGCATGAAGGTGTTGGTGACGGTTTCGAAGGACATCAGGGCAACCTGGAAGAACTGTGCCGGGTGGGTCGAGAACATTTTGGCAAACGGGAGTTTGACCAGTTCTCCGTGGTCGTGCTTTTCCTCGAAGACCTCGGGTTCTTCCAGTGATCGACGAACCAGGAACGCGACGATCAGGACCAGGATGGAGAGCCAGAACGGGATGCGCCAGCCCCAGGCGAGCCGCTCGGCCTCGCCCATTGCGGCCACCGGCAGGAAGGCCAGGGAAGCCAGGACGATGCCGAAGGAGATGCCGCTGATGGCGAAGCTGGCGAAGAAGCCGCGGCGCCCGGCGGGCGCTTCCTCCATGGTCAGCGCCGAAGCGCCCGCGGTTTCGGCACCGGCGGAAAGTCCCTGCAGGAGGCGCAGCAACACCAAGAGCGCGGGCGCGAAGTAGCCGGCGGAATGGAAGTCGGGCAGCACACCGATGAGGAAGGTGGCGGACCCCATCAGAACCAGGGTGAGGACCAGGGTGCTTTTCCGGCCCAACTTGTCGCCGAGATGGCCGAATACCACCGCACCGAACGGCCGGGCGACGTAGGCAACCCCGAAAGTTGCGAAGGAAGCCAGAAGAGCGATGGTCGGGTCACCGGACGGGAAGAAGATCTTCGAGAAGATCAGCGATGCCGCGGTGGCGTAAATGAAGAAGTCGTAGTACTCCAGCGCCCCGCCAAGGAACCCGGCGAGGGCCGCTTTCCTGGCGCGCTTGAGTCGACGCAGGGCCACATCCGCTGTTGACGGCGTTTCGAGGTTTGTCATTCTGAGGGTCCTTCCGCGTTGAAAGACAAGGATTTAGTGATGGAGAGATTGATCAAATTGTGCGCATTGCGAACAACTGTGCGATATGCGATTATTGAACATGGTAGCGCATGAGTGAGTTGCCTCACAATGGCTACTGCGCATGCCATCTTCACATCAACGGAAAGGCACCAGCGTGGAAACCAGCACGTCCGCGAGACGGTTGTTTCTCATAGGATCCGAGGCTTCAAAGGCCATGTCGCCGGACCTCTGGAATCCGGTTTTGAGGAAAATGACAATCGGCTGGAGCTATGAGGCATGGGATGTGCCTGCCGGAGCCTCCATGGCCGAGGTCCGCGCAAAGCTGCTTGAGACCGATGTCGTGGCCGCCAACGTCACCATGCCCCACAAACAATGGGCGGCCGGTGCCGGCGAGACCGTCACGGATCCGGTCCGGCTCAGTGGCGCGGCAAATCTGCTGGTGCGTCATGAGAAGCAACTCGAAGCGCACAACACGGATATCACGGCGGTCACTGCCCTGCACGGAGATCGGTCCGAACGTCACGCCGTGATGTTCGGAGCTGGAGGCGCTGCGAGGGCAACCCTTGTCGCCTTAAAGGACCGGGTCGATCACGTGAGCATTGCGGACAGGGATTCGGAGGCATCACGCCAGTTGCTCGAACTCGCCGCGCGCCTGGGCATGGACGCCAGTGAGACAACCTGGGACGGGGCCCAACGCCAGGCGCTTCGGGCTTCGCTCATAGTCAACGCCACACCTCTTGGAAAGAACCGGCAGGACGGCCCGGTCTGGGGCATGGCCGGCCTCGCTGACGACGCAATGGTGTACGACTTCGTCTACGCAAAGCACGTCACTGCCAGCATTGCCAGCGCAAAGGAACAGGGACTGCGCTACGCGGACGGGTGGGACCACCTGCGGGAACAGGCAGCGGCGATGGTTCCTGTTCTCGGCTTGCCGCCTCAGACCGGCTTGCTTTTGGAGCGCACGCTCGCAACGATCCACGGCGGAAGCGCCGCCGTCGGGCCTATATAATCGGAGCTGCTGTCCGGCGCCGGTTGCCGTCGGGTCCAGGTACGGGCGCAACGAAGGAAGGGAAGTCCATGTCGGAGAATCCCGCCTATTTTGTGAAGTCGGTCGCCAAAGCCTTTGACGTCCTCCTCGCATTCTCCCTGGAGAATCCCCGGATGACCGTTTCCCAGATCGCGTCACAGGTGGACATCACGAGGGCATCCGCCCGGCGGTTCCTGTTGACCCTTGCGGACTTGGGGTATTTGCGGGCCGACGGCCCCTATTTCGAGCTGGCTCCCCGCTCGCTGGACGTGGGCCAGTCGTTCCTGGCCAACCTGGCGCTGCCCAAGATCGCGGAACCGCACCTCAAATCCCTGGCTGCCGAACTCAACGAAACAACGTCCTTGTGCATCCTCGATGGAACCGATGTCGTTTATGTGGCCTGCGTGCCGTCGCCACGGCTCTTGAGCATCTCCATCACCGTCGGCACGAGATTCCCCGCGTGGGCGACGTCCATGGGGCGGATACTACTGGGAGGCCTCTCCGAAGGGCAATTGGAACACTACTTTGACTCGGTCCAGTTGCAGCGCTTCACTGAGCGATCAGTCGGAAGCCTCGCGGAACTGCGCACCGAGATAGCCCTGAGCCGAACCAAGGGCTGGTCAATGGTCTCGCAGGAACTCGAGGAAGGACTGCGTGGCGTCGCCGTGCCCGTCCGGCGCGGAAACGACATTGTCGCAGCCGTCAACGTATCCCTCCAATCCCACCGGGCCACCACCGACGAAGTCGAAAAGACCGTGGTTCCCCTCCTGCAGGAAGCTGCCTACCAAATCGGCCGGGACTATGGCGGACGCCCCCCGAATCCGGGAATGAAACCAAGCGCTTGCCCGAACCAACCCCGCTGACCAGCCACACCAAGGTAAGCCTCCCGCCATTCCGCGTGCCCGGCAACCCGCTTCCCTTCCCTTCGCCCGCCGTCGCAAGCCGTGAGCAGAGTCGCGTCGACCGGGGGCTGGTCTCCGACGTCCATTCCCATGGGAGTCGCGTTGAGCACCAGATCGCATCCTGCGGGATCCGGACTGCCGGTGCTCACCTGTCCGTTGCCGAAGTCTGCGAGTAGCTCGAGAAGCCCGGCCACGCGCGCCTCGTCGGCATCGTGGATGATTAGTTGGCCAATACCCGCTTCAAGAAGCGCGATAGCGATAGCGCTTCCCGCACCACCAGCGCCGACAAGAAGCGCCCGGGCCCCTGTAATCCGGGCGCCGCGGTCCTGCTGCGCCTTGACGAAGGCGAGCCCGTCCAGCACGTCCCCGCGCCAGGTGCCGTCCGCGTTGCGCCGGATGACACTCACGACCCCAAGCATCCTGGCCCGCGCGGAGCTGGTGGCGCAGTGCTCCAAGGCGGCGAACTTGTGCGGCATCGTGACAAGGATGCCATCCACATTCGGCGTTGCGGTGAGGCCCGCCATCACGACCTCAAGATCTCCCTCCGGCACCTCCATCGGGATACAAATACCGTTATGGCCACGTGCCGCAAAGGTGCGTGTCAGCCACAAGGGAGACTGAACGAACCTCACCGGGTCACCGATGATCGGGTGATGAAGAGTCTTGGTGCCGGCGGTGTGGGAGCGGACATTGTGCGCGGCCCACCGCGTGCGGAATTCGTCGCTGCGCGTCGAAGGGTGTCCGACAAGCGTGCGACTCGAGCCGGGTTCCAGGCTTTGGAAACAGTGGGAACCTGTACGGCCCAGTCCGACGGCAGAGGTGCACCCGTAATGCACACCCCGAATCCAGCCCGGCAGACTCCCCCACCAACCGCACTTAGCGCCCCGACAAGCAGAGGGCAAACGATTCATAAGGGGGCTTTCTAACAGCTCCGCACCCGTGATATAACACGGAAAAGGGACGGGAAAACGTGCCGCGCGACGGGGCCGGTTCCCCGCCTCCTGATCAAATGGCGGCGCACACCTTTGGATTATTCGCACCGGATCCACGCCGGACATGGGGCATTGAGAACGCTCACTCCCCACGTCCCGGTCGGTCTCGCCTTCCGTTTGCCGCTCGCGATTGCTGCTTGGACTCCTGCCCTGCCGACGCGCGAGTGGCCGCCCGGATTGGGGCGGCGAGTGCAGAACTCTTCTATCAGCCGCCCGTCCTGCGGGTTCTACGCCCACAGCAAGAAACTCCGGTCAGGCCCGCTGTGTCCTGGCCGGTACGGGTCAGGAAGCCCGTCGAGGGCTCCCGGACCGGACCATAAACCAAACCAATGAGATCCAAGGAGACATCATGCTCACCAGGGAACAAGTTGATCGTGCACTCAGCGAAAGCGCAAATATCCTTTCGGCGGACGGAGAACGGATCGGATCCATCGGCCAGGCCTACGTCGACAACGATGACGGACAGCCGAGCTGGGCGACGGTCAAAACGGGCCTGTTCGGAATGTCCGAATCCTTTGTGCCGCTCGAAGGGGCCCGGCTAGAGGGCACTGACATCGTCATCCCCTACAGCAAGAACCAGGTCAAGGAGGCGCCAAGAATCGAATCGGGCCGGGCCCTGGATCCCTCCGAAGAAGAACGGCTGTACCAGCACTACCAACTCGAGGGTGCACGCACCTACACAGACGCGACCAAAGATACCCCGAATGGCACCACCGGGCTCGGAACGGACCGCACCGACGCACACGCCGCCGACGCCCAGGCACCCTCCGCGCAACGAACCACCACCGGACCCGAGCGAACCGACGCACGCGCCACCACGGACACCACCGGATACGGCACCACGCCGCCGGCTACCGCCGACGCCCAGGCACCCTCCGCGCAACGAAACACTACCGGACCCGATCGAACCGACGCAGGCGCCACCACGGACACCACCGGATACGGCACCACGCCGCCGGCTACCTCCGACGCCCAGGCACCCTCCGCGCAACGAACCACCACCGGACCCGAGCGAACCGACGCACGCGCCAGCACGGACACCACCGGAACCGACGCACGCGCCACCACGGACACCACCGGAACCGACCGAACCGACGCACGCGCCACCACGGACACCACCGGAACCGACCGCACCGGCACACGAACCACCACCGGACCCGATCGAACCGACGCACGCGCCGAACACGAGACCGCCGCGCCCACCACCGAGGACGCTGTGGCCAGACCCCGGACAACTCCGGGCCATGGCGCCGAACAGCCGGCAACGGGCCGCGGACGCCTGCGCAAGTACGTCACTACGGAAAACGTGACCAGGACTGTCCCGGTGCAGCGCGAGGAAATCCGAATCGACCGGGAACCGATCACGGACGAAAACCGCGAAGAGGAGCTAAACCGTCCAGGCAGCGACGATGAGCGCGAGATCATCCTTCACGAGGAACAAATCATCGTCACGAAGGAAAGCGTTCCGGTCGAACGGGTCCGCATCGGCACGGAAACGGTCACCGAGGAGGTCACCGTCAACGAAGAAGTCCGCAAGGAACACCTCGGCACCGAAGGATCCGAAGACATCCAAGGGGACAACGGCTAAGCGACAGAAGCATCAACCGTCGGGGCAAGGTCAGCCAGCTCCGGATCCTTCCCGCGCACCCATACCGGGGGCGGTCGCGCCGGCAGGGCGCCAGCCGGTGGTCACACGTGCCGGGATGGCCTGGACGGCCATCATTGCCGCCCTCGTGCTCCTGGTCCTGCTCATCGCGTTCATCGTGCAGAACCAGGACGCGGCCGGGGTCAGGTTCTTCGGCCCGGACGGGACCATCTCCCTGGGCATTGCCCTGCTCATCGCCGCGGTCGGCGGCGGGGCCCTGGTCGCCGTGGCCGGTGCAGTACGCATCATCCAGCTCCGGGCCCGCACCCGCCTGACGTCCGCGACACGCCGCTCACCGGGAAGAAGAAGGCCGCCAGACATATCCGGAAGTCAGCCGAAGCAGCCCCGCGCGGGGCGGAACGGAAACTCGGAGGCGCCGACCGCGGCCGGCGTCTCCGCGGCAGCGGCACTGACATGGCGACGCCGCAGCGCGTTGCCGCCAGCGCCGAACCCTAGACCGAACAGGCAGCGGCCGGGCCGAATAGCTCCTGACAGAGCCCATCAGGGACGAACTAGCACAGCAGAGGCCGCCACCAGCGCGGCCCTGGCGGCGGTCGGACTCATCGATAGGGAAGCCGAAGGCCAAGCCATCGGCCGCCAATGGCGGATCGGGTCCCTGGAATATGGGCCCCGGCTTGGTGAACCGGGACAACCCGGTCTTCATAAAAATCGCCACCGATAATCGCACCGGCAAAATCCCGGGCCTGATCTCCCTGGCCAAAGACGCCGGAGACCTCGTCGCCGCGGGCGTGCACATTCTCAAAGCCGGAATGAGCGTGGAGGACGTCGCGACCTCCTTGGCCCCTTACTTGACCACGGCCGAACGCATCAAAATCGCAGCCCAGTCCTACAGCAGCGACATCTCATGTCTTTCTGTCGGCCAGGACGGCGGGTAGTTCGGTCAAACCGTTGACGGTGTGGTCCGGAGGGGTGAAGTAACCGGGATAAGGAGCGCCGACGCGATTAATCCAGGCCGTTTGCAGACCCGCCTTGGCTGCCCCATGGATGTCCCAGGGGTGCACGGCGATCAGCAGCATCTCCGAAGGTGCAGCGCCGATCGCCTGTGCCGCATAGCCGTAGGAAGCCGGTGCCGGCTTCCAGGCCTGGGCGTTTTCGACCGAGAGCAGGGCCTCGAACTCCCCGCGGATGCCTGAACGTTCGAAGAGCTTCTCGGCGACCGTGGCGGAGCCGTTCGTCAGGGTGATCAGCCGGTAACCGGCCTGTCGAAGTCCCCGGACGGCGTCGGGGACGTCGGAGTGCAGGCCCAGCGAGGCCATGCCCGACATGATGTGTTCCACGGCCTGGCCCACGTCACGATTGAGGTCGATGCCTGCTAGCAGGCCGCGCAGCACTTCTGCCCCTATCTCGGCGAACGTGCCGTTGTCTCCGGCCGCGGTGAGGGCGAATCCGTCTCTGAGGAGGGCCGCGAACCAGAGTTTACCCAGGGTGGCCGGGGCACCAACCTCCGCGAAATGCCCCGCCATCGGCGACATGTCGGACAGGGTTTCATTGACGTCAAACACAATCACTAGGGGGTTCGTGCTCACAAGCTTCTCCTTCATGGCATCGGCTGCGGTTCGGGGGTACCACGCTGGCCTTAAGAAAGTACTGCTTGAGTCTGGCACCGGTCGGCCCGGAAATCCACGACGACGCCCTTGGGCCTGATCCAGCGGATCAGTCCGCCTCGGCCCTGTTCCTTCACGTGCCGACGCTGCAAGCCCAGCTTCTTGGCCCGGGCCTTGAGTTCCGGACCGGCGCATTCGTAGTCATCCGCGTTGGCCCCGTGTCCACCAACGGTCCCGAGTGCTTCGTACAACTCGCGGTCATTCAGGCTCGGATTCTTGTTGTTCGCCATGTTTTCTGCTCGCGTTCGGTCAGGATTTCGTTACGGACTCGTCGCCCGCGGTTCACCCCACCGGAGCCAAGGTCGGCAGCGCAGGATTGTCGCCCGATCCGTCACGGGAAGGGCTGGAACTGATAAGGGATCCGGTGATGGAACGGTACGGGAGCGGTGCAAGTTCGCGCTACTGCGCGGGGTCCAGACATGGATCCCATATTTGGTTCGGGGAAACGTGTTCATCGCGGACCCCGGCTTCCGTCGGGGCTCCCTCCAGTTTCCGTCACGGATCAAGGTCCGCGGGGACTGCCCGCTGCTCTGTGGCCGAGGCCGGCGCGGGGGCCGGTCAGCGTCCTGCTGTTTTCCTAAACCTCTTCCACGCCGCGCCGCGAGGAAGGGGCATGGCATTTCGGGTAGGTGGACACTTCGCCGTTCCCGTTCCCGTGCCCCGGTCCCTCACCATGGCTGTCCAGGCGATTTCGATGATGTCGGCATCCCCTTTCGCTGCCGCACCCCCGTCGGGGAACGTCACCACCATCGCCCCAAGATTATCCTCGGTTCCACCAACGCCACCCGGGGACTAGCCGACCCGCCGCGACCGGAGCTAGAACAGGACGCCCATACCAGGACCGCTACCGCCAACCAATGCGTGAACGTGAAAACCGGGTAGCAGCGGGCTCAACAGGAACTGCGTTCATCTCAACCGTTCTGCTTGTCTGTCTGACGCACCGCCTTCTTCAGGCGGCGCGTTCTGGCGCTGCGGATCAGCGGGTTCTCGGGTTCTCGTTATCACTCGGCGTCGCGATTCCTTCGCCTGCGATCTGCTGGGCCGCTGTCTTGATCTTCTCGATTGCAGCCTTTTCCTGTTCCAGGTTCTGGCTCAACAATTGAGCAACATCAGCTGCGCCACGGGCTTCGGCATTCGTGATTAGAATCTCGTAGACGGCGGTTTCATAATGCTCGGTCTCCAACGCGCCTGCCAGAACCACGGCGTCCACCAGACTGTCGTCTGTCTTGCCGATGGTGGACTTACCCTCCTTGGCCAAGCCTTTGGTGGTGGGGGATGGGGAAGTGTTGATCTCCTCTCCCAGAAGCTGGAAACACTGCTCCAGATTGGTGATCTGCTGCCGGGTTTCGTTGGCGTGCTCACGGAAGAGGACTTTCAACTCTTGCCTAGTGGCGGCGCTCTCCAGCTCGCCTAACATGTCCAAGGAGTCATGCTCCATCGTCAGCGCGGAACCGAGCTTGAAGCTGAAGATTTCTTCCGCAGTCTTGAAGTGTTCAAACATCTGATTCTCCTATCTAAAGCAGAGATCAAAGAACAGTGCGGTCCATTAAGCTAAGCATGCTTAGTATCAAGCGGCAAGAGTGATTTTCATGTAGCGGGCTCCGTGCCGGCCAGGGCGCGCACGGCCCTGACAGGCCGGCCGTCGACGCCGGACGAACGCGAGCAACGCTCTCGCCATTCTCAAGCGCTGAGTGATGCACTCGGCGCCCACGGTCACCACAACCGCCGAACTTTTAGTCCCAGCCACTTCAGGCGCCCCCGCAGGACTCAGCCCGGCGGGACCGCGGCCGTTGCCGTCACGCCACTGGCCGCGCTGGCGCTGGAAACCTGCGCTCACCTTCGGTCCGGGTATGTCGTGCCGCACCAACGACCGCCATGACCGGGGCGGCTGTCCTCCCGGCGCTTCCCGCCCCGGTTCTCGCCGGTTAGGGCCATCCACGTCGGCCGAACGAAGTTCTAAGCCTACGTACCATTGCGCCCGCGCAACCATTCCCGTTAGATTGAATACTGAGCGAAGACCGGCCTCACCGCCCTGTGTAAAGGACGGAATGCTGAGGCAAGAATGCTGACACGCCAAGGAGCCACCATGGACAAAGCGGGGCGCATCGTCGTCGTCACCGGAGCCAGCGGCGGAATCGGGCGCGCTGCGGCAGTTGCCTTCGGCCAGCAAGGAGCCGTCGTTGCCCTGCTGGCCCGGGGCGAAGCCGGACTGGCCGGAGCCGCCCGCGAGGTGGAGGCTGCTGGTGGGCGAGCATGGACCTTGCGCGTCGACGTCGCCGACGCCGACGCGGTCGATGCCGCCGCCGAGCGAATTGAGCGCGAGCTTGGTCCAATCGATGTCTGGGTGAACGTCGCCTTCACCTCTGTCTTCTCCCCCTTCTCCGAAATTACTGCCCCCGAGTTCAAGCGCGTAACCGAGGTCAGCTACCTCGGCTACGTCTACGGAACCATGGCGGCTTTGAGCCGCATGCGACCACGAAACCGTGGTGTCATAGTGCAGGTCGGCTCAGCCCTTGCCTACCGGGGCATCCCGCTGCAGACCGCATACTGCGGTGCCAAACACGCCATCCAGGGATTCAATGAGTCACTGCGGTGCGAACTGCTGCATGAGTCGAGCAAGGTCCGAACCACCATGGTCCAGATGCCGGCGGTCAACACCCCCCAATTTTCCTGGGTCTTGTCCCGTCTTCCGCATCAGGCGCAACCTGTGCCGCCCATCTACCAGCCGGAGGTCGCCGCCCGGGCCGTCGTGTATGCGGCGGACCATCCACAGCGGCGCGAATACTGGGTGGGAGGCAGCACAGCCGGGACCCTCATCGTGAACTCCTTCGCTCCTGGCCTGCTCGACCGCTACCTGGCCAAGACGGGCTTCAAGGCCCAACAGACCTCGGAACGCCAAGCTGCAGACCAGCCGGTAAACCTCTGGGAACCTGCTGACGCAGCGAAGGATTTCGGGACGCATGGAATTTTTGACCGCAGGGCCGCCAAGCGCAGCGCGCAGCTTTGGGCATCCCAGCACCATGCGGCGGTGGGCGCCACCGCCGTCGGACTTCTCGCGGCCGTGGCAATTGCGGGCCGGGCGCTCTCGCGGACGGCGAACCGGTGAAGCCGCTGGAAGTCGTGCGGGCGGCATACGGCTTGTGCGAGCTGCTGGCGCCGGATTTCCTTTCCGGTCGACTGCTCGGCGAGGCTCCCGACGGCGGAGCCCGCCTGGTGATCCGGATCCTCGGCGCACGGCACATCGCCCAGGCGCTGCTCACGGCCCGGGCCGGGCGTACCGCCCACCGCATCGGCGGCAGCGTGGATGCGGCGCACGCCGCGAGCATGGTGCTGCTGGCCGCCCTGGACGGCAGGTATCGGACGCCGGCGACCGCTAACGCAGTCATTGCTCTGGTCTTCGCGGCGGGAGAATTCGAGTGACTACCGCCATCGGCACCCGTCCCCCCACTGAGCAGCGGCCATTACCCGTGAAGGTCGATGCTGAACCTGCCGTCTTGGGTACCTTCGCCACCGTCCGCCGCCGCAAAGGCATCCATGCCTACCGCGCAAACCCCGCGCAACTGCGCCGGCATCCGTCCCATCACCGCGGCAACGGCCTTGCGGCGGTGTTCCAGGACGGTGTTGACCAAGGCGGCTCCCTCGGGGGTCAGCGACAACGCCCGGTACCGACGGTCACCGGGGTCGTCGCGCCGGCCTATCAGCCCCGCATTGACGAGCCGGTCACAGATGCGCGTGGCGTTGGAGGGATGGACTCCGAGCTCCGCTGCGACGGCGCCGAGATTCTGCGGTCCGCGGGAGGCAATCATGACAAGCACACGCAACTGGGGACTCGTGACAATGTCCTCGACTTCCACGACCGACTGCGCCACTACCCGAAGCAGTACGTTGGCGGCCCTAAGAACCGCATCGATCTGGGCCCCATCTATCTGGGCCCCGGCGTCTCCGTCTTCGATTCTCTCCACGCACCCCAGTATCACCCTGGTGGTTGCGGGACAACAACGTTTGCGCCGCGGCACCGAACATGACTGATTGAGGAGGAACGCCATGAAACATGAAGCCGAGGGCGAAGTGAGCCACCTCATTGACCGCATGGTGAGCAACGTGAAGACGGGAAGATTCGAAAGATCCCTTTCGGGGCTCACGGCTGCGGGGGCTTTGGTGACGGCCGCGGAGATCTACTTCGAACATGACAAGGCCAGCTTCGGGACCAAGTGGATGTGGGTTCCGGTGGCGCTGGGTCCGGTGGGGGCCGCGGCCGGCGTTGCAGGGGTCTTCAGCCGGCGGATGGCAAAGACTGCGTTGCCGATCGCGAGCGCGGCAATAGTCGCCAATGGATTGCAGGGCACGTACCTCCACGCCCGCGGCATCGCCCAAAAGCCGGGCGGATTCGCCAATCTGCGTTACAACCTGGAGATGGGACCGCCTCTGCTCGCCCCGCTCTTGGTGACGTTTGTCGGCGGCATGGGGCTGCTCGCTTCGGTACTGAGGCGGGAACAATGAGCTCGCTTCCTTTGGACAAGGATGCCGGCGGTGGCCGATATCCGGGTTTCAGCACCGTCGCCCAATCCGGCCATTGGGACAAAGCCACCGCCGGCGTCGTCCTGGGCCGGCTCGCCCGGCCCGCCGACATCCGGTTCTTCACTCCCCCGGAAGAGGCCACCGCCCGAGCGCTGTTTGACCAACTGCTGGCCCAGCATGCCGAACCGCGCATACCAGTGGTCAATTTTGTCGACGCGCGACTGGCGGAAAACCAGACCGACGGCTGGCGCTACGACGACATGCCGGAAGACGGCGAGGCGTGGCGCAGATCGTTGGTGGCGCTGGATCGGGCGGCAGAGAAATCCTTCAACCAGATATTCGCCAACTGCAGCGACGAACAACAAGCAGCAGTGCTCCGGGGCGTCCGGGACCTCGGCACCTCGACGTGGCACGGCATGCCGGCCGGGCACGTGTGGGGGCTGTGGACGCGTTACGCCTGCACGGCCTTCTACTCGCATCCTTGGGCGTGGGATGAAATCGGATTTGGCGGACCCGCCTACCCGCGCGGCTACAAGAACCTCGGTGTCGGCAGGCTGGAACCGTTCGAAGTGGCCGATGCGAGGCCGCAGGAAGACCCAGTCGTTCCGGACCGAGAAGCCCGTCCATGAGCCAGGTACGGAGCCGCAACGAATCGGCGTGGCTGCTACCACCTCGCCCAGGCAGCATCCATCGCCTGCGCGAGGACATGCGAACGTTCGAAGACCGCGACGAACTGGACATCGTCGTCGTGGGATGCGGCGCGGGAGGCTCGACTCTCCTACAGCGGCTGGCCCGCGCGGGATGGCGGGCGGTCGCCCTCGACGCCGGGCCCTTCTGGGACCCCGAGCGCGACTGGGTGAGCGATGAGGCGGGATCGCACCACCTGTATTGGACCGATCCGCGAGTGATCGGCGGCGAGGATCCCGTGCCGCTGGGATCGAATAACTCGGGGCGCGGGGTGGGCGGCTCCATGGTGCACTACGCGGGCTACACTCCGCGCTTCCACCCCAGCGATTTCCGCACTTTCACGACGGACGGCGTCGGTGCCGATTGGCCCCTCGAATACGCGGATCTGCGCCCGTATTACGAGGACATAGAAGGGGAACTCCCGGTCGCCGGAGAGGCCTGGCCCTGGGGCGAGCCGCACCGGTACCCGCACCGTCCCCACCCCATCGGAGGCAACGGAGAGCTCTTCCTCCGCGGAGCACGGGCGTGCGGAATCACTGCCAAGGTCGGGCCGGTAGCGATCGCCAACGGCCGCTTCGGAAACCGGCCGCACTGCATTTACCGCGGCTTCTGCCTTCAGGGCTGCAAAGTGAACGCCAAGGCCTCGCCCCTGATCACCCACATTCCGGATGCCCTCGCCCACGGCGCCGAAATCCGGGCCGATTCGATGGTGACCCGCATCGGATTCGACGAAGGGACAGGCAGGGCCACCGGCGTCCACTATGTCCGCCACGGGAAGGAACGATTCCAGCGTGCCCGCACGGTCGCCGTCGCCGGGTATTCGATCGAAACACCTCGCCTTCTGCTGAACTCCACCTCCAGGAGGTTCCCCCAAGGCATGTGCAATGACTTCGACCAGGTAGGCCGTTACCTGATGGTCCAAGGAGCACCGCAAACGGCGGGCCGGTTCGACGCCGAAGTACGCATGTGGAAGGCCCCCCCACCTGAAGTCAGCACTGAGGACTTCTACGAAACGGATCCCGCCAAGCCTTACAAGCGCGGATTTTCCATCCAGACCGTCTCCCCGCTACCCATTGCATGGGCCGAGCATGTAGCAGCCCAAGGGCACTGGGGAGCGGATCTGCGCCGGTATATGAGCGATTTTCCCCATTGGGCCTGCCTCGGTGCGCTCTGCGAGTTTCTTCCGCTGGAAGGAAACCGCGTCACCTTGGCTGACGAAAAGGACCGGTTCGGGCTGCCCGTTGCCCGGTTCAGCTACAGCCAATGCGAGAACGACCGGCAGCTGATGGGTGCCGCCCAGGCCGTCATGGAGAAGATCTTGAAGGCCGCCGGTGCCGACGAAGTCATCACGATCAAACGGTTCGCTCATTTGGTGGGGGGAGCCCGGATGGCCGCCGACGAGCATCACGGCGTGGTGGACCGGATGTGCCGCAGTTTCGCCGTCCCGAACCTGTTCATCACCGACGGCAGCGTGCTTCCGACCCAGGGAAGCGCGAATCCTGCACTGACGATCATGGCGGTCGCGGCACGCACCGCCGAAAGACTAAGCACAGGGAAGGAAGATTGATCATGGCATCACAGACGGTCGCTGACTACTTGCTCGCCCGGCTCCGTGAATGGGGCGTGGACAAAGTCTTCGCTTTTCCCGGTGACGGCATCAACGGGGTGCTCGCCGCCTTCGGAAAGGCCGGCAATGAGCCGAAGTTCGTCCAGGCCAGACATGAAGAAATGTGCGCCTTCGAAGCTGTCGGCTACGCCAAATTCTCCGGAAAGGCCGGAGTCTGCATGGCCACCTCCGGCCCCGGCGCCATCCATCTGCTCAACGGTTTATACGACGCGAAGCTGGACCACGTCCCGGTGGTGGCGATCGTCGGCCAGACAGCACGCAGCGCCATGGGCGGTTCTTACCAGCAAGAGGTCGACCTGCTCAGCCTCTTCAAGGACGTCGCCTCGGACTATGTCCAGATGGTCACGGTTCCCGAGCAACTTCCCAACGTCCTGGACCGGGCCCTGCGGATTGCGCTGGCCAAACGCGCACCGACAGCGGTCATTATCCCTTCCGACGTCCAGGAATTGGAGTACACGCCACCGACCCACGCTTTCAAAATGGTTCCGTCCAGCCTCGACATGCGCTGGCCTGAAATCCAGCCCGACGACGACGCGATCCGTGGCGCAGCCGAGCTTCTCAACCACGGAAGCAAAGTGGCGATACTGATTGGCCAGGGCGCGCGTGGTGCTGCGGCGGAGGTCCGCGAGGTCGCCGAACTGCTTGGTGCAGGGGTTGCCAAGGCGCTCCTTGGCAAGGACTCCCTGCCGGACGATCTGCCATATGTCACTGGATCGATCGGCCTGCTCGGCACCCGGCCAAGCTATGAAATGATGCGCGACTGCGACACGCTGCTGACTATCGGATCGAGTTTCCCTTACACACAGTTCATGCCGGAAGAAGGGCAGGCTCGCGGTGTCCAGATCGACATCGATCCAGGCATGATCGGACTGCGTTATCCGTACGAATTCAACATCGTCGCCGATTCGGCGGCCGCCCTGCGGGCGCTGATTCCGCACCTGGAACGAAAGGAGGACCGGGCCTGGCGCATAGACCTTGAGTCCAAGATCACCCGGTGGTGGGAGACCATGCGCGCCGAGGCGATGGTGGAAGCCAACCCGATCAATCCCATGCGGCTGTTCTCGGAGCTTTCCGATCGGCTGCCGGAGGATGCGATCGTCGCGGCCGACTCCGGTTCCGCGGCCAACTGGTACGCCCGGCAGTTGAAGTTTCACGGCCACGTCCGGGGCTCCCTGTCCGGCAATCTGGCCACCATGGGCCCGGGGGTCCCCTATGCCATTGGGGCGAAATTCGCGCATCCGGAACGCCCCGCCATCGCCTTTGCCGGAGACGGCGCCATGCAAATGAACGGCATGGCCGAGCTCATCACCATCCAGCGCTACTGGCGCGAGTGGAGTGATCCCCGGCTGATCGTCGCTGTCCTGCACAACGACGACCTGAACCAGGTCACCTGGGAAATGCGGGCCATGGGCGGCGTCCCGTCCTTCCGTGAGTCGCAGGACCTGCCCGACGTCGACTATGCAGCTTTCGCTTCCAGCCTCCGGCTGCAGGGCATCAACGTCGGCTCCCCCGACGAGCTCGGAGACGCCTGGGAGAAAGCCCTCGCTGCGGACAGGCCTACCGTACTGGATGTGCGCACCGACCCCGACGTCCCTCCAATTCCGCCACATGCAACCTTCGAGCAGGCCCTCAACAGCGCCAAGGCTGTCTTGAAGGGAGACGACAGCGCCTGGGGCCTCATCAAGGAAGGAATCAAAACCAAGGCCCAGGAGTTCCTCCCGCAAAGGAGCGATTGATGGCCGTGACCGACTCGACGCTTACCCTGAAGTCCCTTGGCGTTTCGGCCTACACAATCCCGACCAGTACACCCGAGGCTGACGGCACGTACACCTGGGATGCCACCACGATGGTCCTGGTGCAGGCCACGGCCGGAGAGTGGACCGGGATCGGATGGACCTACGCGCCGGCCGCCTGCGCGGCTCTCATCAGCGAAACCCTGGAGCCGGCCGTCGTCGGGCTCAATTGCTTCGATGTTCCCGCTGCGGCCGAAGCCATGGCCCGGACCGTCCGGAACACCTCACGCCCCGGAATGGCAGGTTACGCCATCTCCGCCGTCGACTGCGCCCTTTGGGACCTCAAGGCACGGATCCTCGATCTGCCCTTGCACCGGCTCTTCGGTGCGGCCCGCACGGCAGTGGATGTTTACGGCAGCGGCGGTTTCACCACGTATTCAGAAGGGCAGCTCCGCACCCAGCTGGCGGGTTGGGCCGGTGATCAGGAGATCCCTCGGGTGAAAATCAAGATCGGGCAGGACCGAGGCACGAACACAGTCCGCGATCTGGCCCGGATCCGGCAGGCCCGGGAAACCATCGGCCCCGGCGTTCAACTCTTCGTCGATGCCAACGGTGGCTACACGGCGAAGCAAGCCGTGCGGGTTTTCGAAGCTTCAGCCGAGCAGGACCTGGCCTGGTTCGAAGAACCGGTGTCCAGCGATCATCTTGCAGGACTTCGCCAGGTCCGGCAATCCGTCACAGCCGACGTCGCAGCCGGCGAATACGGCACAACCCTTTTCTATTTCCAGCGGATGTGCGAAGCCGCCGCCGTCGACTGCCTGCAAGTGGACGTGAGCCGCTGCGGAGGGTTCACCGAGTGGTTCCGCGCTAGTGCGGTGGCGGCGGCACACGGGCTTGAAGTCTCCGGACACTGCGCCCCTAACCTGACCGTACCAGCGGCGGCAGGCACACCGAATTTCCGTCATCTTGAGTGGTTCCACGACCACGTCCGGATTGAGGAATTGTTCTTCGACGGGACCGGCGATCCGCATGGTGGCAGTGTGCGGCCCAGGGAGGATCGGCCAGGCAACGGACTCACCTTGCGGGCACGGGACGCCGAAAAGTACCGAATCAACGCATAGTCAGATGGAATCCGCAATGAAGTCCGACAGCACCCCGCTTTTTCCGGCCCAGGTTCTCCGCGAATACTCCCTGATAGGCGATGGCGAACGGGGCGCAGTGATCGGGCCGCGCGGAGACGTCGTCTGGATGTGTGCCCCGCAATGGGATAGCCCCGCCGTGTTCTCGTCGCTGGTGGGCGGATCAGGCGTGTTCGCCGTGACTCCCTTGAACCCGCGCCACGTCTGGGGAGGACACTACGACGACGGTACGCTGATCTGGAACAGCCGCTGGGTCACGACCGACGGGATCGTCGAATGCCGCGAAGCCCTCGCCATGCCCGGGGACCCCGCGATGACTGTACTCATGCGCCACATCCGACTCATCTCCGGGACCGCTCCGGTCCGGATCCTCCTTCAACCCCGGCCCGGCTTCGGCCGGAACGGGGTGGATTTCTTTCGGTCCAACGACGGAGTGTGGTCAGGTGCCAGCGACGCCGGAATGAGGCTCCGGATCAGCGGGATGGGCCAGGCAAAGGTGATCGACGGCATGCTCAGGCAAGATATTCAGCTTGGGCCCGGAGGGGAACACCACCTCGTTCTGGAGCTCTCCAGCAAACTCCTCCCGTCAAGACCGCCGAGACCCGCCGATCTCTGGGCTGCCACCGTGCAAGCCTGGAGCGCTTCGGTACCAGCCATGGACGAGACCGTTACGCCTGCCGACGCGCGCCGGGCGTACGCGGTCCTGCGCGGGATGACCGGATCGACAGGGGCCATGGTCGCTGCCGCCACCCTGGGCCTGCCGGAACGAGCCAAGGCAAAACGCAACTACGACTACCGATACGCCTGGATCCGGGACCAATGCTTTGCCGGTCAGGCCGCCGGAGCGGGGGCGCCCACCGACCTCCTCGACAGTGCTGTCCACTTCGTCAGCGAGCGTCTGCTGACGGACGGGATCAGCCTCAAGCCCGCCTATACCGTCACCGGGGGCAAGGTACCGGACGAGCACCCCCTCGACCTTCCCGGCTACCCGGGCGGCACAGACATCATGGGTAACCGGGTAAACAAACAGTTTCAACTGGACAGCTTCGGTGAAGCCCTGCTGCTTTTTGCTACAGCCGCGCGCCACGACCACCTCGAGGCGGTGCACTGGCTCGCCGTCGAACAGGCAGTGGCAGCCATAGAAGCAAAGTGGGACGTTCCCGATGCAGGCATCTGGGAACTCGGAAACGAACGGTGGACCCAGTCCCGCCTGAGCTGCGTCGCCGGTCTCAAGGCCATCGCCCCCTACGCCCCTGCCACACACGCCGCCGCCTTGGACCAACTGGCCGGTCTGATCCTCACACACACCCAGTCCACGTGCACCCATCCCAGCGGCAGGTGGCAACGATCACCCGCCGACGACAGGATCGACGCCGCACTTCTTCTTCCCGCCATCCGCGGAGCCTTGCCCGCCCGCGACCCCCGCTCCCTCGCCACCGCAGAGGCGGTGAGAAAAGAACTCCTCGACGACGGATACGTTTACAGGTACCGGCACGGGCCAGGTCCCCTGGCGGATTCCGAAGGCGCCTTCCTCCTCTGCGGATTCAACCTGGCACTTACGGAGCACCAGCAAGGCAACACCGTGGAAGCGGTCAGGCTTTTTGAACGCAACCGGTCCGCCTGCGGCTCCCCCGGACTCTTCACCGAGGAATACGACATCGAACAACGCCAGCTTCGCGGGAATTTTCCCCAGGCCTTCGTCCACGCCGCCCTGCTCGAAACAGCCCATCGGCTCGCCGAGGCGCGCGCACCCTGACGATCATCACACCGCACTTTGGACCCCGCCAGATGACGCTCCGGGAGCCCGCAGTAAGACAGCTCCAAAACCAAAATTTCACAGAACGGTATCTCGCACCAGAAGGCGTGCGGCCGTCCAAAGAGGGAGGGCGGCTGTGGAAAGCCCAACACCAGCGAATCCGAATAACGTGCAGCGACAACTGGCCATCTTTGACGTTGTCAGACGTGCTCCTGGCAAGAGCTTGCCGCAAATCAAGGCGATGCTGATCAAGGCGTTCGCCGAGCGCGCCCTCTCCAGGCAACCGGGAGCCTGGCTGGATGCTGTGGCATCTGAGGCGGCCTACGGAAAGCCTTATCTTATAGATCTCCCCGCAGCGGTAGCCGCCAACAGCATCTCAGCTGCTCCGGACCCGGAAGTCGAAAGCGACCTGCGCAAGCGCGGTATCCTCCGTTGGTCCGAAAACAGCACCCGCAGCCAGCACCCGACTCAGGCAGCCACAAAGACAACGGACGAAGGTGAGGAATCAGGACACCCTATGACCCCAGTAGCGGAATCGCGAAACAACCGCGATGCCGCGCACCCTCGTCGCGCTTCAGACGCGTCCAACCCTCCGGCGGGACGACTGATTGCAAGCGCGCTCCTCATCGCCTTGGCCGCGGCCGCGGTCGGCGTGGTCCTTCGCCAGCGTAGAGGGCGCCCCACTTCGCCTGCTCTCACAGTTGGCGCTTGCAGGTGAATAACTTGGAAGCGCACACCGACGCGCATGAGGGTCGGTGGTGGAGTCCGCCGGTATACGAACGATGGTAGGCAACACGGCGGTCCCATATCGCCTGGCAAGCAACAAAGACGGCACCTGATGCGGCCAGGACCACCCTCGCGACGGCATTCCAGGACAACGCGTGCACGGGCCACTACTCGCGCCGTGGGCAATAGCAAGCCTTGCACTATGCAATCGTTGTCGTAGTCAAATCCTCTCGATCGCCACATCGCTGCCCTTCAGCAGGCCACGCGCGACTTGATCGCCGTCGCCATGCGTAGTGCGGACGATGTCACAGACCTTTCCATGCCGCAGATGCGCATGCTGTTCGCCCTTTCGCGACCACGGCACGCTGCCCAGCGGGGCCCTCGCGCACGTCCTCGAAGTCTCCGGATCTTCGGTGACCTCTGGTCAGTCGTGAAGCCATGACGGTGTATCCATTGATCCACAGCAGCAACACCAGCAACGTCCATGCGGCGCGCTTATTGCCATCGATGAGCGGATGGAATCGGTACCGGTCGACAACCTGGAGTGCGTCCTCGATCTCCAGGTACGCTGCCACTCGTCCTCAAGACGGGTGGGCATGAATCTCTATGTCCGCTAAGACCTTGGGTGCCTTTCGTTGCTGCTGTCGGATGTGCGACGGAAGACCGTGCTGTCTTCGTTCTTATCGATCATGATGCGCCCTTTGCCGTTGTTCTGGATGATCCAGAAGACCCTTCGGTCCATGGAGAGCATGTCGATTCGTCCCGACGAAATTCGTCCGTCGGCGCGGCGGATTGAGACTTCGTCTGCGTGAGAATGTCAATCTCATTTGAGCCCACTTGGGCCGAGAATTGCAGTTTGAGTTGAGCCCACACTTCACGTTCCTGAAGGCAAATCGCAACTTGATCTGGACCCACCTCGATAGGCGTGTCTTGTAGCAGTCACCCGGCCCCTTTAGGTCCCGGTATGGTGGCCTGAATCGGGCCAGTGCAGCTGTCCTTGGGTGACCTGGGTCCTGCCGGCATGGTTTCGCGGTGACCGGGTGTCAAATGGTCTGTGTATCAGGTTCCCGATTTGAGATGAGCGATGGGCGGCGTGACTAGCACCGAAGGGCCCGAGGAACAGGATTCATCGTTTGGTTCCCCTGAACCCCTGAGCGACGACGATACCTTCGCCGTCGTCGACGATGCTCTCACCGCGGTGGCCGTTCGCCGCGGCAGCAACCTCAGCAACGACCTCGAGATGATTGAGCTGCTCGCGTCCCTGAGCGAGCAAGCCGAGCGTTGCCTGCCTGAGGCCGTCAGTAATGCCCGGGCCAAGGGCTCCACCTGGGACCGGATCGCAGGTCTGCTAGGCACGAGCCCCGACGAGGCACGCCCGCGCTTCGATCCTGACTCACCTATCGCCGACGGCAGATGGCCCTACTGCTTCTGAAATCCGCCCGTGACCCAGTAGCTTGCTCAAGGTCCACGGGCTCGACCAGGTCACTGGCGGGCCGCGGTCCTGACCGCTTACACCCTTAGGTCTGTGGCTGACATACTTCCAGCAACGAGAAGTCCCGGCACCTGATCTGGTTGATGAGGGGCCGGGACTTCTACGGCAAAAGCGTCTACCAGGTAACCAAGCTCATGCCGAGGCTGTTGGCAATTGTCCGGGTGGAGGTGAAGAGCACATCGGGTGAGCACACATTTGCACCCTGGTCGTGTACCGATCCGCAATTGTTCGTGTCAGCGTTCAGCACCGCTTGGATCATCCCAACAGCACCGACCGATCCATCGGAGCGAGGCATGAGGACGGGGCCGCCGCTGTCACCCTGAATCGCGGCAATCTGGCCGTAAATTTGCTGATAGCCCTCAATGTTGTAAGTGCCACCGTAGCCGTCGTTCCACCAGTAATACATGCCGATGACCTGGATATTGCAGTGCACTCCGGAGTTGCCGCCGCTCGTGCAGATCATGTCGCCCGGGGAGACATCCTGGAACCCGGAGACGGCTTTCGAGTATCCCGCACTGTTATTCCAGGCACCGTCGAACATCCAACTGCTGCCCGTGCCGTCAAGCAAGGATGCCTGGCCATCGGGGGAGTCACGGAGTTCATACCCTACATAGACCCCAGAGTTGTCACGGTCATAGTAAGAGCCTTGGGGGCAGTGGCGTGCAGTTACGGCATAGGAGCGGTTGGCGTCTTTCAGCGAGAAGCCCGTGCTGCAGGTATGGCCTGATTCGATCATGTAGTCGCCGGAGTTGAACGGCGCGTAGTCATTCGAGCGCGTTGCTGTTGTCGGAGTCGCTCGGCGGTTGTCGGTCACTTTCACGGGCCCGCCAGCTGCCATCGCTGCGGTTGCTGACACCTTCGCCAGGTCCGGGGCCGACTGGCCAACGGAGTGCCCTTCGATGGCGATGGCGCCCTCGTCATCGCGCACGCCCACGATGCCATCGACCTGGAAACCGAGATCCTTGAAGGCCTTGCTCTGGGCATCGATCTTGGTAATCGCGGCCTTGATTTGCGGAAGCGAGTATGGACGTTCGGAGAACGTAGCGTGGATTCCTCGCGCATTTGCCTCGGCAAGGACCTTGTCACGTAGAAGCGACGGGCCCTTCCATAGAATCTTGGTGGACAAGGTGTTTGCGTTGTTGACCTGTTCTACATATCCGGCTTCTTCCACTCCAGGCACCGATGTCACCCAATGCTTGAAGTCGGATAATTTCTGCTGATTAGCCACGAATGTCGGGCCAGTCGCCTCCGTGTAGCGGTCGATCTCGCTTGACCCCGGAGGGGCTGTCGGCGAGGTCGTAGCCGCCACCGCAGCGCCACCACCGATTCCGGTTGAGACCAGCAGAATTGCCGCCGACGCGCGGACAGCAAGCGATAAGAACTTCAATTTACCCCCAGTTTTGATTAGTTCATCGATATTTGATTTTGCACAGGTCGGCTACAGCGGGCCGTCCGCAATTAGGGCGTTGGTCCGCGCAGCGTGGTCATTATTTGCTTTTGAAGCTGAGAGTGTCGGTTCCGCTCTTCCATGTCAAAGTGTCCTGATTAAAGGTCATTTCAATAGGCTGTTTCAGGAACTGTACGACCCATTTTTCCTGTTCAGCCGGGTCGCCGACGCATCCAACCGCTCCGAGCGCCAGCTTTTCGACAACGAGAGTGCTCCCTTTGATCATTGCCGGTCCGCTGATCGGATTACATGGGGTCTTCGCGGTGAGCTCGAGTCCACCATTTACTGAATTCAGCTCCACCGTAAGCCCTCCAGCCGCTACCCACGGAAGGGTGGCGCCGTTCGAGCTCCCCGAAATGCTGACGTATTGAGAACACGGGGCAGAGGGGAGGAATGGCGCGCAGGATACCTGTGGAGTTGCGGAACTGATCGGAGGCGGAGTGGGTACCGCTGTGCCGGCTTTGCCGACCGGACCGGACGCACAAGAAGTCATAAGCAGGCCGACGAAAAGTAGGCAAAAAGTCGATTGCGACAACCGAGAACGCTTCATCGAATCCCCCTGAACATTGAAGCTGATCGGAGCATATATGTGGATGAGGTTTTTGTCACTCAGTTTCTAGTATGTTGTTTTCGACGATTCCTACGAACCTCGATTTTCACGAGAGGCGGGGTGAAGATCACCACCCTTGGAGGGGAATCGTGGATGCCATTTGGCAAGGTCCGGTGTGTTGCTGTGATGGTCCGCGAACGGGAGTGATTGGTGGTGACCCGTATTGTCGGTTGTGATGGCTTACGCAACCAAGTCCGTTACAGCTGTCCGTGACCAACGAGGTTCTGTTGTTTGCTGTGGGCCATGCGGTAGGAATCCGTGCCCGTTTCGATGATCGTGCCCTTGAACGTGAGGCGGTCTACGATCGCCGCGCACAGGCGCGGATCCGTGAAGGTCTTCGTCCAGCCCGAGAAGGATTCGTTCGTTGCGATCGCGACCGAGGCTTTCTCTTCCCGCTCGGTGAGGACCTGGAACAGGAGTTCGGCGCCGCGTTTGTCCAGTTCCATATAGCCAAGCTCGTCAATGCACAGCAAATCAACGCGTCCGTAGCGGGCGATGGTTTTGGCGAGTTGCTTTTCGTCTTCTGCTTCGACGAGTTCGTTCACGAGCCGGGTGGCGAGGATGTATCTGACCCGGAAGCCCTTCTCCGCAGCCGCGGTGCCGAGGCCGATGAGCAGGTGGGATTTGCCGGTCCCCGAGTCCCCGATCAGGCACAGGGGCTGGCCTTTGCGGATCCAGTCCCCGGTGGCCAGGGTATTGATCGTTGCCTGGTTGATGTTCGGGTTGGCTTCATAGTCGAAGTCACCGAGCCATTTATCCCGGGGGAAGTTCGCCGACTTCACTCTTCGGATGGACGAGCGGCGGTCCCTGTCATCACACTCCGCCAGCAACAACTCCGCCAGGAACCCTTGGTAGGAGAGCTGTTCCTTCCCTGCCACGCTCAGCGCTTCATCCAGCACTGCCCTGATCGTGGGCAGGCGCAACCGCCGGCAGGCTTGGTCCACGGCCGCGACTGCTGCCTGTTCGGTCAGGCCGCGGCGGCGGCGAAGGGTCTGGGACACAACTACGGGTGCGGTGGGGCTCATGAAACCTGCTCCTTTGACGGCGGGGTGGATGATGGCTGGGCGCGGAGCCTAAGCAGTTCGTCATAGCCGGCCACTGAGGGTAGCGGGCGTTTGTCCGGCGGGAGTCCGGCGATGACCGCTGCCGGGTCTGCCAGGCGGCGCTGGGTGAGACTGAGAACGCGGTGCTCGGGAACATCGGCTTTTGCCCCGGGATCGCAATCGGGCCGGACCCACCCTGCTAGCCTTTCGGTGGCAACGCGCCGGGCTTCCACGGCGACGACGTCCGCGCTCACGGCACCGACTTTCAGAGCTGCGGTGATCCCGGCGATGACGTCTTCGGCTTCCATCGCGCGGTGCAGGAGGAGCACATCAATGAGTTCCCGGGTCGCTTCGGCATCACCATCGGTCCTTCGGGCTGCGGCCCAGAAAGCGTCATGAGCCGGGGTGAACACCCCTGATTCACGGGCCTGTGCCAACGCCGTGGACCCGGGCAGCGCACCCGGTTTTATCCTGAGAACTTCAAGATAGTGATCCAGTTGCACGCATTGCCCGCCCCGAGCCACGGTCCTGGGATGGGCAGCGATCAGGGTCCTGCCATCGAAGATCCGCACCTCGGTAGCGCGCAGGGAGACCCGGACTTTACGGTTGATGAACCGCGCCGGAACCGAATACTTCGCGGAACGGACTGTGATGAGCGCGGAGCGATCCACCCTGGGTGTGAGGACAAGGCCCGGATCGAAGTCCTCTTCCGGCAGCGGTGCCAGCAAGAGCTGTTCAACGGCGAAGTCCTGCCCGATCGTGCGTAACCGCTGGGAGATCCGGCGCCGGTCCTCATTCTCGTCCCAGGACCGGAGCTTCTCGTTCAGCTCGATCAATGATCCTGCTACCGGAACCGGGGTCAGGAAGTTCCGCCGGAACCGGCCGACTTCACCCTCAACCCCGCCCTTTTCATGAGCCCCGCCGAGTCCTGGTTCGCAGTAAAAGGAATCGAAACCGTAGTGGGATTTGAACAGGACCCATCGCTCATTCTCAACGCGTTGGCGGCCGGCGCCATAAACGACTTTCGTGACCGCGGAGGTGAGGTTGTCATACCGGATGTGCTTCGTCGGGACACCGCCCAAGGCGTTGAATGCTTCGATATGCCCCTCAAGGAAAGCTTCCTGCGCGCAGGTAGGAAAAATTCGGTGAATGGACTTCCCCGAGTTCGAGAGCCGGTAAGCAAACATGTAACAACGGGTGCGGACTCCCGCCAGATCCACCCACACGTCACCGAAATCGACCTCAGCCTCCGCGCCCGGGGCGTGTTCCTGAGGCACGAAGACTTCCACCGGGGCCCGCCCGGCCTCAATGGCGATCTCCGCCCGGCGGGCCTTCACATACTGGCGCACCGTCGAATACGAAATGACCGCCTGGTGCTCATCAACCAGGCGGTCAAAGACCCTTTGGGCGGTATGGCGCTGCTTCCGCGGAGCATCAAGATCCGCGATGAGCATCTGATCGATCACGGCCCGGAATGGTTCCAATCTCGGCGCCCTGCGGGCAGGAATCCTACGGGTCGGAGGTTCAGCGGCGGCGAGGGCTTGCCGGACTGTCCTGCGGGAAACATGATGATGTCTGGCCAGCGTCCGGATCGAGAATCCCTTGACGCGTGCGTCCCGCCGGATCCTTGCAAATAACTCCACCCTCAACTCCATCACTGCCTTCCATCGTCGGAAAAACAACCCTGATGAAATCAACGTTGGAGTGGGCTCAGTTCAAACTGCGATTCATCGACCGGCGAGCCGCCAAGTGGGCTCAAATCAAACTGCAGAAGTGGTCTCCACTCAAACTGCCATAATCATCTGCGCGGGCGAGTTTGTTCCAGTCCGGTATGCACTGCATTTGCGGCGTCGGAGCGCCGCTCGGTGCCTGCGTGAGTTCGTCCGGAGTGGTCTTTTGCAAGAGGGGTGTCATGGTGTTTCCTGGACTGTCTTTGGTCTTGTTTGATCCGGTCCGCGTGGGGACGGGGCGGGGAACAGTGTGCCTGCTCCCCGCCCCGTTGGCATCGGACCCGGCTCCTGCGCCCGACTTTCGGGTTACCTGTTGCGATGGAATATGCAGGGCCTGGTATCCGATGCGGCTTTTTGGAGGGGCCGCTGAGTCCCTGATTCGGTTTCGAAGGGTCCCCGGGGCGGCTGCGCGGAGATGTGTCGGTGTGTCTGGCGTTCCTCCGCGTCAGGCCCCGTGCAGGGGGTAGGAGCCTGACTCGTGGTGGGCTCCCTCAGTGGGCCATGGCGGGTTCGCTCAGCTGGTGCTTTTCCGCCTCGGTGGGCACGAAGCCAGCTTTGAGTTCGGATTGGAGCTTGTTGGTGTCGAGCGCGTGCTGCCACTTGGCAATGGCGACGCACGAGACGATGTTGGCCATGGTGCTGGTGAGGGCGCGGGCTTCGCTCATGAAGCGGTCGATGCCGACGATGAGGGCCACGCCGGCAACCGGAAGCGTGGGCATGACCGTCAGGGTCGCGACGAGGGCGACGAAGCCGCTGCCCGTCACGCCCGCTGCACCTTTGGAGGTCAGCAGCATCATTCCGAGCATGAGCAGGATCTGGTCCCAGCTGAGATGGATGTCGCAGGCCTGGGCAATGAACATCGAGGAGAGCGTGAGATAGACCGCGGTGCCGGTGAGGTTGAAGGAGTAGCCGGTCGGGACCACGAGGCCGACGACACCGCGGTCGCAGCCGAGGCGCTCGAGTTTGGAGAGCAGGCGCGGAAGGACGGGCTCGCTTGAGGATGTGGCGAGGACGATGAGGAACTCGTCGCGGAAGTAGCGCAGGATCCGCCAGAGGCTGAAACCGGTGAGCTTTGCGAGGATGCCGAGGGCGAGGACCACGAAGATGATGCACGCGGCGTAGAAGGCGAGGATCAACATTCCAAGATTGCCGATCGAGTGGGCCCCGTACTTGCCAACCGTGAACGCCATGGCGCCGAACGCCCCGATGGGGGCGACCTTCATGAGGTAGCCGAACACGACGAACAGCAGTTTGTTGAAGCTGTTGACCACGTTCAGGGCCAGCTGGCCCGGTGCGCCGAGCTTACTGAAGGCGAAGCCGCAAAGCAGCGCGATGACGAGCACGGGCAGGACTTCGCCGTCGGCAAAGGCTCCGATAAAGGTGGTGGGGATAATGCTCAGCAGGAAGTCGGCAGGGTTGCTGCTGGGCAGTTGGGTTGTGTACTTCGAGGCGACCGAAGTATCGAGGCGGGCCGGGTTGATGTGCATGCCCACGCCCGGCTGGAAAAGCATGACCGCACCCAAGCCGATGGCCAGCGCCACCAACGTGAGCACGTAGAACAAGCCCAGTGAACGGATCAGGGTCGGGCCGACCTTCTTGGTGTCGGTCAGGGAGGTGATACCGCTGACGATGGTGCAGAAGACGATCGGCGCGATCATGAACTTCACAAGCTTCACGAAACCGTCGCCGAGCGGTTTAAGGGAGGAACCGAGGTCGGGCCACAGCGCGCCGACGAGGATGCCGAGCGCGACGCCGATGAGTACCTGGACATAGAGGTGTCCGAGAATGGATTTGATCTTCATTGAACAACTTCCTGGGTGAATGCCGCATCAAATGATGGCTAGGGCGGATTGAAGGGGCTAGGCAGTCTGTGCCACAGGCTGAGCGACGTCGATGTCGGCGACGGCGAGTTGGCGGGCCGCCCGGTGGAGGGCGACCTCGCTGACGCAACCGTTGTCGTCGCTGACGACCTCGGTGGTGATGACACCGGCAGGCGTTCCGATGCGCAGAAGCCGGCGCCCTTGGTGAGCACTGTCCGCCGGGCGCAGCGCCTTGGCCACAACCGATCCAGGCAGGGCAGCAGCGAGGGAAACTGCCACGGCGGACGTCAGGCCGATGGCGGGGTGGGGCGCGAGCATCGAGAGCATCCGCACCCGCAGATCGTGGCTGTCCGCCGCGATCCTCGTTCCGTCGGCTGCGGTGTAGTCGCCGGGCGCTGCAACGACGCCGACCTTCGGCACAGCGTTCTGCGGTGGATCTTCAGGCTTCCTCAGCCCCATCTTCAGACCGGCAGACGCCCGGGCCGCCACGAGCCTGGCTAGATGCTCGGACAGATTGCCCGTCATCGAGGAAAGGTCGATGCCTGCTTCGTCAGCCGGAATCAGCACCGCCGGTGCCCCCGCGTCAACCAGGGTCGCTGTAAGAGTGGTTCCGCCGGCAGAGATTTCGTCGGTCACCGTTCCAGTCGGCAGAACCGCTCCCGTGGTCCGCCCCCACGGGGCGTGGAACGAGAGGCTGACAGGAACGCCCAGCGCGCTGCTGCCCGGAACCTTTGCCATGCCCGACGTCGGGATGTGGCCGCCCGGGGTCGCGATGGTGCCGCTCAGCACGGCTCCCGTGTTGAGGTTGCGCATGCTGACCCGCGTTGTTCCCGCCCGGGGAGGAACGACACCCGACTGGACCGCGTACAGGGCGATCGCGGTGGCGCAGTTCCCGCAATTGGAACCGAGTTCCACGGTGGGATCACCGATCCCGACCTGGGCAAAAAGGTAGTCCAGGTCCGCCGGTCCCTCGGGGGTGGCGCGGATGACCGCAGCCTTCGACGTCGTTGAGGTGCCGCCGCCGACGCCGTCGAGCTGGCGGGCATCCGCTGCGCCGAAGGCATCGGCCAGCAGGTTGCGGATCTCCTCGCGGCTCCCGGCATGAGGTGCCACGTCTTCGGCGTCGAAGAGCCAGCACTTGCTCGTGCCGCCCCGGTACCAATGACCGCGGAGTTGCATGGTCTTCTTCCTTCACGTGTCGTTGTGTTGCACCTCGCGGCGCCTGCTCCTTCTACGATCCACGCCCCGAGAGTTGAGCACAATCACAGGATTCTCGACTGGCCTTCACTTTTGCTAAACTCAATGCATGGCCGACCTTGACCTGCACCGCCTCCACCTGCTCCGCGAGGTAAGCCGCTCCGGCTCCCTGACGTCCGCCGCGACGGCCCTCTCCTTCACGACCTCAGCCGTCTCCCAGCAGATTGCCAAGCTCGAACACGAAGTGGGCGTCGCCCTGATCGACCGCCATCCACGGGGCGTCGTGCTCACCGATGCCGGCCAGGCGCTCCTGCGCTACGCGGACGACATCGACCGGACCATCGAGGCCGCCCGGGCAGAGATGGGCGAGTTCGCCGGGCTGAGGCGAGGCCAACTGCGCATGGGGACGTTCCCCACCGTCGGCGCCTCCCTCATGCCCGACGTCGTGCTCGCATTCCGCGCGCGCCATCCGGAGGTCACCGTCACGGTAGTCAGCGCTCGTCGCGACGGCCTCCTCGAACGGCTGCGGCGCAGGGACATCGAGCTCACCCTGCTGTGGGACTACCCCTGGGAGCGCATCGAGGACGAGGACCTGACCGTCGTCCGGCTCATGAACGACCCCACCATGCTGCTCGTACCCCGCGACCACCCTGTCGCGGCGCATCGGTCGGTGGGGATCGGCACGCTCCGCGACCAGGAGTGGATCGTCCGCGACGAACACCCCGTGGCCGACGTCCTCCGACGGGTCTGCCGCGCTGCCGGCTTCGAACCCCGCATCGCCTTCGCCGCCAACGACTATCAAGAGACGCAGGGCATGGTCGCCGCGGGCATCGGCATCGCACTGGCCCCGCAGCTCGCCCTGAGCGCGCTCCGCCCCGACATCATCGCCGTTCCACTCGCCAGCTCCCCCACCCGCAGGATCCTCCTCGCCCACCTCGCGAACCGCAGGCTCAGCCCCGCCGGCCAGCAAGCCTCGTCCGTTTTCCGGTCAACGGCGAAACGGATGCAGACCCTCGCACCCGCGGCAGGCAACGCCAGCGCGTAGTAACTCGTGTCGTAGTCGTTTGTTAGGTCCTCTGTCGAGGCTGCCCGCGGCCACCGATCATGCCACCTGCCCGATGAACGGCCATCATGGTGCTAACTACAGACCTGCACGGCTACCCGGCATCACTTGGTGCGGCCGGTCAGGCCGGGGTTCTCGTCCGAGCGCTTGGCGAACTCCCGGACCACCGGTGTCACGGATGCGATGGTTGTCACCACGGACTGGGTGACGCCGAACCCGGCGGCGTCGACGACAGGCGTCCAGTTCGGGTAATGATTCCATGCCAAGCGCAGGGAAGTCGTCACCAGTGCCCTCACCAGACGACGGCGAAGCCCTGCACGCGTAACAGCTAGGGCATCTGGGGGTCATGTCGACGCAAGTCACAGCGGCGTCGCCAGAAATAACGGAGGCCATCACTGTCACCATTCGGTGACATAATGAAAAGGTGAAGGAGGACGTTTGACGACCATGACCAGCATCGACACACCTGCAGCTGCCGGCGCGATCATCCGCGCCCGGCGCCAGGAGCGCGGTCTTTCACAACAGTCACTCGCAGAGTCCGCCGGCGTTTCAAGGAAGTTCATTATTGATCTCGAAGCCGGCCACGAACGGGCCGAACTCGGCAAGACCATGGCCGTCCTCCACACCCTCGGGGTGTCCCTGACCGCCACCGACGCCATCCCCGGCGGTAGCGACTATGACCCGGCGCGCCGGGACTACGCCGAAACCTTCGTCCAGCTGATCAACTCGCGCGACTTCGAGTTCGCCATCAAGATGCTCGCCGACTACGCCACAGCATCCCTCAAAGCCGGACGACCGCTGCTCCAGCGCAGCCCCCGGCTCAAGGAGCCACACTGGTCCGCGGCCCTGGCAGGGATCACCAACTACACTGCACACCGGCTCGGGCAACCCGCGCCGTCCTGGACCAAACGCGTCAAAGCCCTCAACGAGGCGTGGATGCCGGCCGAGTCATACCGGAGTGTCCGGGCACCCATGAAGAAACTCACCATGTCGGAAACACCAGCCGAACTCGCCGCCCTCAACGTCTTCATCCGCGAACGCAGCCTGGCCACCGCATGAGCGGCGGAGAACTCACCGCCGCTCAAATCCGGGCACTCCTGTACGAACTCGGCGGACGCCTGCAAGCCCAAGACGTGCACGGTGACATCAAACTCGTCGGGGGCGCCGCGCTCATCCTCCAAGGGATCGGCAACCGCCCGACCGCCGACATCGACGCCAGCTATGCCAACCCCAACGCGGTCAACGCCGTCGTCGGTGAGATGGCCGATGACTATGACCTCTCCCCCGGCTGGCTGAACTCCAGCGCAGCAGCGTTCATCCCACGCAACGCCACCTGGGTCCAGCTGGAACAACTCGACGGGCTGACCATCCAGGCCGCGGACATCGAAACTCTCCTGGCGATGAAAATCGCCGCCGAACGGGACAAGGACACGCTCGACATCGCCCGGCTACTCCGCAGGCTCAGCATCACGGACGCGAACGACGCCGTCGACCTCGCCTATGACAAATATGGCGACCACGCCCTCCCCTTGGCTGCGGGCCGGGACAACTACCTCATCGTCGTCGACGACGCCCTTGACGCAGCCGCTACCCTCAAACCGGAATCCGGAGAATAGGCTAGACAGTCCCCGACCGCTGGCCAAGGAAACAGTCCCAGCCGATCAACTGGATCAGAAACGGATAACCACCCGTACCCTCCGCCGCGACCCTAGCCAGCTCACCGTCCGGGGCTACGCCCGCCGCGGCGAAAGTTTCCGCGAACGAACGCTCCACCTCCGCGATCGAGGCCGCATGCAGATCGATCGGGTTAGCGCGCCGCAGGAACGCGGCCACTCCCTCGTTCAGCAAATCGGAAACAGCCGCAGGCAAACCCGCGAAAACCAGCCCGATCGGCAAGACCTCGAGAATCAGAAGCCCTGGCGCCCCCGACGCGATCCGCAGACCATAAGCGAACTCATCCAACGCTCTGCCGCACCCGATGAGATCCGGCGGCGCCGTCCTAGCCGTCGGCCGAAAAGGGTTCTCCGCACCTGTCCCTGTGAATGTCGATGAATCTTATGAATCTCACCCGGCCAACCAGCCCACCGTTCGCGGGAACACTGAACGTAAACGGGTCGAGCCGACCGGGTGACCGCGGTAGGGCTCGGCCAATACGCAGTCATAGCAGGTCTGATGATGCCCAGATCGCTTAAGGCTGCCCCGTAAATGCCCGGCCGGGACGGTCCACGAGGCCGCAGGGATCTGGGACAAGGCTTACCTTGCACTTCACCGACACAACACGATCCGAGCCACCCCGACACCTTGGTCGGAGACGATGCCTCTCGGACCGGAGGCAGGGCAGGCGGCGCCGCGGCCGCAGCTCTGCCGCGCGGTCTCGAGGGATGTCGCCCGAGTCGGCGATGAATGTTGCCGGCAACCACCTACCCGGAATCCCGAAAACTCCGTGATGCACATCATGGAAACTTCTTGACAAACTTGTACAAGTATTTCCATACTGATGAAGCAAGGTTTCAACGAAGCAACTGGAGGACCGATGGCCGCAAAACTGACTGACGTCGCAAAACTCGCGGGAGTGTCCCTCGCAACGGCGTCACGGGCCTTTGGCGATCCGGGCCGGCTTGCCGCTGAAACCCGGCAGAAAGTCATGGACGCAGCCGTTCAACTTGGCTACGACGTCCCGGGACTCACGGGCAGCCGGACGTTCGGTGTGATCGTTCCGGACATCTCCAACGCCGTGTTCGCGGCCCTGATCAAGGCCATCCAGGACCAGGCCTGGCACGGGCGGCACCGCATGATTCTGGCTGATACCGCAGAGTCGTCCACCCGTGAACGTGAGCACCTGTCCGGTTTTGCATCCGGGGTGGACGGCATCATTCTGTGCTCCCCCCGGCTCCCGTCCAAGGACATCCACGACCTTGCCGGCAACGCACCGCTCGTGGTCATCAACGGCGAAGCCGAGCACGCAGCGCGTGTGTTGATGGAAGTCGGCGAGGGACTCCGCCAGGCGGTGGAACACCTTTATGCGTTGGGGCACCGGAAGCTGGCCTACGTTCCCGGCCCGGCGTCCTCTTGGGCCAACAGCCAGCGCCTCGCCGCGGTCACCCGGCTTTGTGATGAGTGGGGCATCGAACTGGTCACCGTTGGTAACCAGAACGCCACGGTCGACGGCGGACTAGCCGCCTCCGCTTCGGTGGTCGCAAGCGGTGCCACGGCGGTCATCGCGTACAACGACCTGGTCGGCATCGGTGTGCTTGCCGGCGCGCGGACCCTCGGTTACCACTGCCCTGAGGACATCAGTGTGGTGGGCATCGACGATCTTGACATCGCTGCGGCGGCCGAGCCAGGGCTGACCTCGGTCCGTGTACCTATTACCCGAAGTGGCTCTTTGGCCCTGGAACTCCTGCTCGAACAAATTGCCGGCAAACCGAACGCCACCGAGGCGGTCCACCTCAACTCCCAGCTCATCGTGCGCGGATCAACCTTCGCCGCCCGCAACGCAGACCACACCCTCCAGGGAAAGTAACCATGAGAATCGTCATCGCAGACTCCAACCTGATGCCGCAACGCGCCACCTTCGAAGCGGCATTGCCGAACGGCACCGTCACCTCCTGGCACGAGAGTTGGAACGAACACTCGGTCCTGACAGACCTGAAAGACGCCGACGTCTATGTAGGACCGAAGTTCACCGCTGCCATGGGCGCCGAGGCCCGGAACCTACGGCTGGTCCACGTCGCCGGGGCCGGCTATGACGGGATCGATGCCGACGCGCTGCCAGCCGGGGCCGTCTGCGCCAACACCTTCCACCACGAAGGCTCAATCGCCGAACACATCGCCACCGTGCTGGTAGCACTGCGACGCAACCTGCTCGGCCAGGATGCCGCCCTGCGCACCGGCGTCTGGTCTTCGTCCGTCTACTCCCCCGACATCCGCCAGCCCGAAACACTCCGGGGCGCCGTGGTCACCTTCCTCGGATTCGGACACATCGGCAGTGCCGCCTGGAACCTGCTGCGGGCGTTCGGCGCGGAAGGCATCGCCATCACCCGCAGCGGAACCGTCAACACCGAAGAACACTCCCTGCGCTGGACCGGCACCACCGACCAGCTGGGCGAGGCCCTCAGCGAATCCGACGTGCTGGTGGTCAGCATCCCGCTCGACGCCGGAACCACCTCCCTGATCGGTTCGGCAGAACTGGACGACCTCGGCCCAAGCGGACAGATCGTCAACGTCGCCCGGGGCCCAGTCGTTAACGAAGCGGCCCTCTACGAGGCCCTGAAAGACCGCCGGATCGCCGGCGCCGCCATCGACGTCTGGTACCAGTACCCCGGCCCGGAGGGACGCGGGGAACCGTCAGCACTGCCTTTCGGCCGCCTGGACAACATCATCATGACCCCACACTCCTCCGGCGTCACCGCCGAAACCTTCCGCGGCCGCGCAATCGAAATCGCTGAAAACATCACCCGACTGTCCACGAACCAGCCCCTGAAGAATGTAGTGATCTCCCGATGACCCGAAAAATCGTCGACGTCGACGTCATTGTCACCAGCCCAAGCCGCAACTTCGTCACCCTCAAAATCACCACCGACGACGGCATCGTCGGCTGGGGCGACGCCACCCTGAACGGCCGGGAACTCTCCGTAGCCAGCTACCTCCGCGACCACCTCGCCCCCGCCCTGCTCGGACGGGACGCCGACCGCATCGAAGACACCTGGCAGTACTTTTACCGGGGTGCCTACTGGCGCCGCGGACCCGTCACCATGGCCGCCATCGGAGCGATTGACCTGGCCCTCTGGGACATCAAGGGCAAGGCGCTGGACGTACCCGTCTACCAGCTGCTCGGCGGAGCCGCCAGGGACAAGATCCTCACCTACACCCATGCGACCGGTTGGGACCTCCCCGAACTCCTCGACTCCGTTGACCGCCGCCGAGAACAAGGCTTCCGTGCCGTCCGCGCCCAGTCAGGGGTCCCCGGCCTGGACAAGGTCTACGGCGTCACCAAGGGAGCTGCCGGCTATGAGCCCGCCGGCCGCGGCGCCGGACCGGTCGAAGAGGACTGGGACACTTCCGCCTACCTCCGCCACGCCCCGAGAATCCTGACCGCGGTCCGCGAGCACGTCGGGCCCGAACTGAAGCTGCTCCACGACGTCCACCACCGTCTCAACCCCACCGAAGCCGCCCGCCTGGCCCGGTCCCTCGAAGACGTAGACCTGTTCTGGCTCGAAGACGTCACCCCGGCCGAAAACCAGCGTCTCCTGCGCACCCTTCGCCAGCAAACCACCATCCCGCTGGCCATCGGCGAGGTCTTCAACACCATCTGGGACTGTGAGCACCTCATCACGGAACGCCTCATCGACTTCATCCGCACCGCCGTCGTCCACGCCGGAGGCATCTCCCACGTCCGCAAAATCCTGGCGCTGGCCGAGGTGTACCAGATCAAGGGCGCACCGCATGGCCCCTCGGATGTCTCCCCGATCAACCTCTCGGCATCGCTGCACCTCGGCCTGGCGACCACCAACTTCGCCATCCAGGAATACATGGGCTACGACCCCTTGGTGTCGGAGGTTTTCCAGTCCAGTTTCCGGTTCGAGGACGGCTACCTCCACCCCGGCGAAGAACCCGGCCTCGGCGTCGAGGTCGACGAAGCAGCGGCAGCCCGGTTCCCCTACAAACAGGCCTACCTGCCCATCGCCCGGGAGCTCGACGGCTCCATGAAGGACTGGTGAACCATGGCCACCTCTCCACTGACTGCGGCCATCCCCGGAATCCTGCGGCGGCCGGCAGCACCGGCCCCCGGGATTGTCCATCTGGGCCTCGGCAACTTCCACCGCGCTCACCAGGCCGTCTACACCGACGCCGCCATCACCGCCAACGGCGGTGACTGGGGCATCATCGGCGTCGCCAGCCGCTCCACCACCATCCCGGACGCTATGCACGTCCAGGACATGCTCTACACCGTGGTGGAAATATCACCCGCGGGCTCAGGTTTCACCGTTCCCCGCGTACACACGGACGCCTTCACGGCCGCCGCCGACCCGGACCGCGTAACAAAGGCAATCGGCGACGCCGGTACCAGGATCGTGTCCCTCACCGTCACCGAGAACGGCTATAACTACACGCCCGCCACTGGCTCACTCAACCTCCAGGACCCGGCAATCCGGCACGATCTGGCCCACCCCGGCTCACCGCAGACTCCAATCGGGCAGATTGTCCGAGGCCTGCAGCACCGGTCCCGGTCCCACGGCGAACCCGTCGCCATCCTTAGCTGCGACAACCTGGCCGACAATGGCCACCACACCCAGCGGTTGGTTCGCGAATTCGCCTCCCTTCTCCCGGCCGCAGAAGCCGCCGAAGCCCTTGCCTTCATCGACGCCTGCACCAGCTTCCCCTCTTCCATGGTGGACCGCATCGTGCCGGCCACCACGGACCATTACCGGAGGATGGTCGCGTCCCACCGGGGCTACGACGACCGGATCCCGGTCGCCGCCGAACCGTTCAGCATGTGGATCATCGAGGACAACTTCATTTCCGGTCGCCCCACATGGGAGGACGGCGGAGCAGTGTTCTCCGACGAGGTGGCCGGGTACGAGCAACTGAAGGTCCGGCTCCTCAACGGCACGCACTCCCTCATCGCCTACCTCGGGGCCCTGGCCGGCGCCGTCACCATCCCCGAATCCGTTTCGCACCCTTCCATCGAACTGGCTGCCCGCTCGGTGCTCCGCCACGAGTACCTGCCCAGCGTTTCGGTGCCGCGCGATGTGGACGTGGACGCCTATGAGGAAGAGCTCTTCACCCGGTGGCGCAACACGGCCCTCGGCCACCGCACCAGCCAGGTGGGATCCGACGGATCCGTCAAACTCCGCCAGCGAATCCCGCTGCCTGCACTGCAGATGCTCGACGACGGCGGGATGCCCCAGCTCCTGGCCCTCACCACCGCCGCGTATCTCGCATGCATCGCCCCGCTGCCAGGCTTCGATCCCGGCCCACAGGCCCACGCCATGGAGGACCCGGCACGCGCAATGCTGGCCGGCCTCGCAGCAGGATCCCGCTCCGGGCACGACCTCGCCCGCAAGGTCATCGGCGACCACCACCTCCTTGGCGAGGAACTGGCCGAACGCGAAGCCTTCATCCTGCGCACCGGCGAGTTCATCGACATCATTCACACAGCGGGACCACTGGCCGCCATCGCAGAAGCCGGAACACCCGTTTCCCTCGCTTCAGCCCGGGCCCTCCAACCCACACGGAGCACACCATGACCACCCAAGCCATCCACGAAACGAACGCATCCGCGCTTCCCACCGGCACCCAGGCCGCCGTGCTGCACGGCGCCCGGGACCTGCGCATCGAGCACAAACCACTGACACCCCTAGGCCCGAACGACCTCCTGGTCGAAATGCGCTCCGGCGGAATCTGCGGCTCGGACATGCACTACTTCGCCGAGGGACGCAACGGCACCAACGTGCTGCGCCAGCCCACGGTCCTGGGACACGAAGGCGCCGGCGTCGTCATGGCCGCAGGACCCGACGCGAAAATGGCCGCCGGCACCGCCGTCGTCATTGAACCCGCACTGCCCTGCCGGGAATGCGCCACCTGCCTGTCCGGACGCTACAACCTCTGCCCCACCGGAACCTGCTTCGGATCTCCCCCGACCGATGGGCTTTTCGCGCGCCACATGGTGGTCCCCGAAGCCGCCGTCCACCCCTTGCCGGACACTATCCCGGCCGAAATTGGCGCCGCGATCGAACCGCTCGCCGTCGCCGTCTGGGCCGTCGAACGGGCGCAGGTCCGCAAAGGCCACCGGGTCCTGATCACCGGCGCCGGACCCATCGGACTGCTCGTCGCCCGTGTCGCGGCATCCCGAGGCGCCGCCGAAATCGTAGTGACGGACGTGAACGACGACCGCCTCGCCGTCGCCACAAAATTCGGCGCCACCCGCACCATCAACACTGCCACCACACCCCTGGACCTCGCAGGCATGGACCGGCTGATCGAATGCTCCGGGAACACCCGGGCCCTCGCCGACGGCATCCAGACCCTGGCACCGGCAACCCGCGCCACCGTCGTCGGCCAGGCCAAACCCACCGTGGACGGGATTCCGCTCGGATTCCTCCAGCGCTACGAGATCGACCTCGTCACCGCGTTCCGGTACGCCAACGCGTTCCCGACGGCGATCGACCTCGCCGCCTCCGGCGTGGTGGACCTGCAGTCCATCATCTCCAGCACCTACCCACTCGAAGACGCCGCGACCGCGCTCACGGCACCGGTGGCCGACCCGACCAACCTCAAAGTCCTCATCACCTACTGAATCACCACAAACAAGAAACACAGCAGGCATCCATTCAAAGGAGTATGGAAATGACCACAGCAGCGCACGTCCCCCCGGGGAACGTTGACCAAAGCAAGGTCCGGAAGGCAGCCGTGGCCGGCCTCATCGGCACAACCCTCGAACTGTATGACTTCGTCATCTACGGCACCGCCTCCGCCCTGGTCTTCAGCAAACTGTTCTTCCCTAACGTCTCCCCGGCGGCGGCCCTGATCGCCAGCTTCACCACCTTCGCCGTGGGTTTCCTGTTCCGCCCCCTCGGCGGGATCTTCTTCTCCCACTTCGGCGACCGGCTCGGCCGCAAATGGGTTCTGGTGGTCACCCTGCTGCTCATGGGCGGCGCCACGCTGGCTATCGGGCTCCTGCCGACCTTTGGCCAGATCGGCATCTTCGCCCCGGTCCTGCTCTGCGTCTGCCGCGCAGCCCAAGGCTTCGGCGCCGGCGCCGAGCAGTCCGGCGGCGCCACGCTGCTCACCGAATCCGCAGCGCCCGGCACCCGCGGCAAGATCGCCTCACTCATCATGGTCGGCGCCGCTGCCGGGACGGCCCTCGGCGCTCTCGTATGGATCGCGGCCCAATCCCTCGCGCCGAACGACATGCTCACCTGGGGCTGGCGGCTGGTGTTCCTGTCCAGCATCTTTGTCACCATCGCCGCCCTGATCATCCGGCGCAAGCTCGACGAGTCCCCCGTCTTCGAAGAAATCAAGCAGGCCCGCACCGTCCCCCCGGCCCCGCTGAAGGAAGTCGCCAAGAACGGCAAGGCCAACGTCCTGCGGGTCATCCTCATGAACCTCGGAGTCAGCACCCAGTCCTACACCATCCAGGTGTTCATGGCCTCCTACCTGATCACCGTCGTCGGAACCGACCCCAAGTTCATCCCCCCGGTCCTCCTCATTGGTGCACTGTGCGGCGGGGTCGCGGCCGTGTCCTTCGGAATCCTGTCGGACAAGATCGGCCGCCGGCGCGTCGTCTCGCTCATCACCGGGGCACTGATCCTCTTTCCGGCACCGGCCTTCATGCTCCTCACCACCGGGTCCCCCGTGGCCATTGTCCTGGTGATCATCGTGGGCTTCATGCTGGCCTGCCAGGGCGTCGTCGGCGTCCACATGAGCTACTTCCCCGAAATCTTCGGCAGCCGCTACCGCTACGCCGGCGTCACCCTGGGTCGCGAATTCTCCTCCATCATCGGCGGCGGTGTCGCACCAATGATCTGCGCCGGGCTGCTGGGCCTCTTCAGCAACTCCTGGATCCCGGTCGCCATCTACATGTCGCTGACCATGGTGGTCAGCTTCATCGCAACCCGGCTCACGCCGGAAACACTCAACCGCGACCTCACCGACCCCGAAGACGCCCGGCACCACAGCGAAATGATCACGGCAGCCGCCGGTGCGGGCGCCGACGCGACGGCAGCCCAACACGCCAAATAAAAACATTGAACACCCGACGGCGGCACGCGCCGCCGTCGGGAACGTCACCATCGCACACCTGACCAGAAGGAAATTCAATGCAGCGCCTCGATGACCAGGGCACTCTTCTCCGCCCGGCCCCATCAGCCATCCTCAGCGCAACCCGGGTTGTGGCTGTCCTCCGTGCCAGCCATGCTTCCGAGTACGCCCCGATCATCGAGGCCCTCCAGCTGGGCGGGGTACGGAGCATCGAACTGACCTTGAGCACGCCAGGTGTATGGGACGAACTTCCCCGCCTTCAGGAAAGGTTCGGCGACGCCTTGGAAGTCGGCGTCGGAACCGTCACCACGGCCGCCGAAGCAGAAACTGCCCTGGACCTCGGCGCGGCCTACATCGTCACTCCCGTCACCAATCCGGACATTATTTCCGCCTGCGTCCGCCGCGGCACACCCGTATACCCAGGCGGCCTTACCCCCACCGAACTCCATGCCGGCTGGACATTGGGCGCCACAGCCGTCAAGGTGTTCCCCGCCTCCACCGTGGGTCCCGGCTATGTCTCACAGCTGCGCGGGCCCTTCCCTGACATCCAGGTCATCCCTTCCGGCGGCGTGGACATCGACGACGTCCCCGCCTGGATCCGGGCAGGAGCACTTGCGGTCAGCCTGGGCGGCCCACTGTTGGGTGATGCCTTCAAAGGCGGCGACCTGCAGGAACTCAAGGGCCGCGCGCGGCGCGTCCGCGACCTGGTGGACCAGACAGCAGCCCAGCTCGGAGCAGCCCGATGAACGACGCCCCATACATTCTCACCTTCGGCGAAACCATGGCGCTGATGCGCACTGACCAGGTGGGGCCTCTCGCCCACGCATCCACACTGAGCCTGGGCATCGGCGGCTCGGAATCAAATGTCGCCATCGGGCTCCAACGGCTCGGCGTACAGGCTGTCTGGTGCGGACGCGTGGGAGCTGACTCGGTGGGCGCCTTGGTGGAGCGGGAGATCCGCGCCGAAGGCGTTGACGTCCGGGCCGCCGTCGACCCTTTCGCCCCTACCGGGCTAATGATCAAGGAACGCCGGACGCCCGCCACCCAACGCGTCAGCTACTACCGGTCCGGCAGCGCCGGATCCAGGATCACGCCGGAGGACATCAACGAACAACTGGTGTCCGGAGCTGCCTTGCTGCACGTCACCGGTATTACACCCGCGCTTTCGACGCAGGCGGAATCAACCCTCAGGTATGCGGTGAACGCGGCGCGTGCCCACGGCGTGACCGTCTCCTTTGACCTGAACTACCGCGGAAACCTGTGGTCACCGGAAGCTGCACGAAGTGTCTACCGGGACATCATCCCGCTCGCCGACATCGTGTTCGCGGGCGATGATGAAGCCGCGATCGCGGTCGGCGCGGGCGACCCGGAGGAGCTCGCCTGGCGCATCTCTGCGCTCGGTCCAAGCCAGGCCGTCATAAAGCTCGGCGCGGATGGCTCGCTGGCCCTCATCGACGGCACAATATTCCGCCAAGCGGCAGTAGCCGTCGACACCGTGGACACAGTTGGCGCCGGCGACGCATTCGTCGCCGGATACCTGGCTGAACTCGTGGCAGGTCGGGAACCACAGGACAGGCTCATCACCGCCACGACAGCCGGCGCATTTGCTTGCCTCGTTCCTGGTGACTGGGAAGGCCTCCCCCGCCGACACGAGCTGCCGATGCTGCAGACACGCGAGCCCGTCAGCCGCTAACGGCCACCAACCCGTGGAGACCATGATGCCTTTGACAAGCCCGGACAGAACTCCCTACTTCATTGGCGCCTATGCCGCCGCACCAAGCCTCACGGGATGGGATCCCGCTGCTGAAGGAAATTTCCTGGCTTCCGTGTTTGCCTTGGACGGTGTGGCCGGCCTGGAAATTCCCTTCTCGGGGAAGCTGCACAAAGAGGATGAAGCCTGGTTCCTGCGACAGCTCCCGGAAGATGCGTGCTTCGTGGTGACGACGATCCCCGGGACCATGGCCAAGGTGCAGGCCGACCAGAGCTTCGGCCTCGCTTCAACGTCCGCCTCCGGCCGGAGGTCGGCACTGGATTTTGTCCAGGATGCGCTGGAGTCGGTGAAGCGCCTGAACCGGCAGTTGGGGAGGCCCGCCGTCGTCGCCCTCGAGCTGCATGCTGCCCCGGTAGCCGCCAAAGATGCCGCGTCGGCCGCCGCGCTTGAATCCTCGCTGACCGAACTGGCTGGCCGGGACACGGCCGGCGCCCGCCTCGTCCTGGAACACTGCGACGCCCTGATACCAGGCCAAGCCCCCGCCAAAGGCTTCCTTCCCCTTGAAGCGGAGGCAGAGGCTGTGCAGCGGGCAGGTGACGCCACAGGTCATCCTTTCGGCATGGTGGTCAACTGGGGGCGGTCGGTCATCGAGCAGCGGCGACCAGAGGCCGGGCACGAACACATAACCTACCTTCGTGAACGTGGACTTCTGGGCGGGGTAGTACTTTCCGGGTGCTCGAGCATTGACACGAGGTATGGTCCTGCCTGGGCTGATGTCCACGTACCGCCCGCCCCGCCAGAATCAGCCCGGTCCGGGGCTTCCGACCCGACCATCCGTTCAGATGGACTCCTTGAGCCTGGCTCGCTACTGACCATTGGGCGGATAGAAGAGTGCCTGCGGGCTGCCGGACCCCTGTCCGAAACAGGGTTCCGGGCGATCAAGGTGGCAGCGCCGCCCAACGCCAGCGTGGAACAGCGCGTCATGGCCATTGCCCAGACGCTAACGGTCGCGCAGCAGCCTTCCCGGAACCTACAAACCTGACCCTGCTGACAGAAAACACCTGAGTCCGGCCGTGTTCAGGTCAAGCGGGAAGCCCATTCACCCCTTTTCCACCATTACAGAGACTCCGGCACCGCACTGCGCTTCGCCACCCGTGTGCCGAGGAACTCCCAGTTCTCTGCGGTCGTCAGGTCCAGGCGCTCGGCGCCGAAAGCCTCTTCCCAGGGGTGTGGGACGAGCTCCCGCCACTTTTCGCGGACGGTCACCGCAGAGCACCGCGGAGGGGAGAACGCGGTGCGCCCGGTCTCGGCCCTAGTCCTCCAGCGCTCCGTTGCAGAGCCGGTTGACCACTTCGGTGAGCATCGCCAGGCCTGCGACGATGTCCTCGTCCTTGGTGTATTCGTGCTCGTTGTGGGAGATGCCGTCCACGCTGGGCACAAAGAGCATCACGGTGGGAACGATGTCCTTCATGTTGGTGGAGTCGTGCCCGGCCAGGGTCATGACTTCCTTGTTGGACAGCCCCAGGTCGGCGGCAACCTTGGCGGCGAGTTCTACGCCCTCGGATTGGTAAGGAGTGACCGGCCACGAGTGCGAATGGTGCTGTTCCACGGAAACGTTGGCCAGCGCCTCGATTTCCGCGATGCGTTCGTGCAGCAGGGCATCGGCCTGGGCGAGGACGGATTCGTCGGCACTTCGCAGGTCCAGCAGCAAGTTGACCCGGGACGGCACCACAACGGGCGAATTCGGGTAGACGTTCAGCTGTCCCACCGAGGTGTGCAGCACTCCGGGGAAGTGGTTGGCGATGTCCCGGGCGGCCACCACCAGCATCGAGGCTCCCAAAAGGGCGTCCTTGCGGTCCGCGATGACGGTGGAGCCCGTGTGTGCCTGCTCGCCGTGGACCACGAATTCGTACTTGTTGGCTGCCCAGTTGGACGACACCAGGCCGATCGTAATGCCTTCCCGTTCCATGCTTCGACCCTGTTCGATGTGGATCTCCGCGCAGTATGCCGGCTCGGGTCCGTCGAATGAACCGCGGCAAGCGATGGCGTCCAGGGCGTCCTGCACGGAAATCCCCGCGGCATCCGTGGTGGCCAACGCCGCCTCCAGCGGGAGCTTTCCGGTGTACACGGAAGACCCCATCATGGAAGGCTTGAAGCGGCTGCCTTCCTCGTTGAACCAGTTCACGACGGCGATGTTGAACTTCGGTGCCTCAGCTCCAGGCGCGTTCCACTGCTCAACCAGCCGGAATGCGGCGTGCGCGGCGGCCAGGACACCGTATGCGCCGTCGTAACGTCCCGCCGTCGGCTGGGAATCCATGTGCGAGCCAACCACAACATAGGGAGCTCCGGGCACGGCCTCATAGAGACCCCACTGGTTGCCGACGCGGTCGAAGCGGACGGTGAGGCCGCGGGCTTCCAGCAAGCCGGTGAGCCAGTGCCGCTGTTCGCCGTCGGGATGGCTGGCGGCCTGCCGGTCCACGCCGCCGTTCGCGGTGGACCCGAACGCGCTCATGGTCTGGAAGTCCCGGACAAATGCGGTGTCCTGGGCGGTAAAGCTGGTGGTGGACGTCATTGGTTCCCCTATGAACTGTGCTGAATCTATGAACTGTGTTGAAGTGCGGTCAAAGTGTTGTGGGTGAAGCGTCCGCCGACGACGGTGGCCAGGACGTCCAGCTCTGCGATTCTGTCGGCGCGAAGCGGCGAGCCTGACAGGACGGTGAAGTCGGCAAGTTTGCCCGGAGCCAGGGAGCCCTTCACGGCCGACGTTCCCGTGGCGGCGGCCGCTCCCGTGGTGTAGGCGGCTAGTGCCTCGTAGGGAGTGAGCCGTTCTGACGGGTTGCCGAACACTGCGCCGGAGGAGGTCTTCCGGTCCACGAAGGCTTGCATGCCGCGCAGAACGTTTCCGTCCGCGACGGGACGGTCGGAGCTTCCGGCCAGCGTCACTCCTGCGGACAGGAACGACGATGCGCGATAGGCCCAGGGCAGTCGCTCCGGACCGAGCGACGCGGCCATGCCGTCGCCGCCGTCGTGGAAGAAGCTGGACTGAGGAGTCACTGCGATCCCCGCCGCGGCGAGCCGCCCGAGCTGTTCCGGCCTGGTCATGGAGGCGTGCTCTATCCGGTTCGGCATGGTGCGCGGGCCGTACGTGGCGTCGCAATCCGCAAGGATGTCGATCGCGAGATCAACAGCCCGGTCTCCGATGGCATGCGCCGCAATCGACCATCCGGCAGCGTAGGCAGCCTCGATCCGTTCCCGCAGGAGCGCGGGTTCGGCTTGGAAGTAGCCCCTGTTGCCGCTGTTGTCCTTCTGCCCGTGGCTGCAGAATTCACGGCTGACCGCGGCGGTTTCGCCGAGGAGCGAGCCGTCCAGGAAGACCTTGGCTGGGCCCAGGGAGAGGTATTCGTCGCCGAATCCGCTGGTCATGCCCAAATCCAGGCCCGCGGGACCGTGACCGGAACCGTCGTCGCCATGGCCGTCAAGCCGGTGCAATACGTCCAGCACGGGCATGACTTGGGCGCGTGCATGGAGCTTGCCGTTGGCGGCCGCCCGCTGATATGCCGCGAGTTCCACCGGGCTATGGCCGATCCAGCCGCCGCCCACGCCCGCCTCGGTGAAGCTCGTGATGCCTTCGGAGGCGTAGTGCCGCGTGGCCCGCTCCAACGCCGCCTCGATCTGATTGATCGAGTACGGCAGGATCAACTGCTGGATCAGTGCCTGCGCCGTTTCCTGAACGAGTCCCGTGGGCCTCCCCGCGGAGTCGCGGACGATCACGCCGCCGTCGGGATCTGCGTACGACGGCGACTCGGCACCTGCCAGCCGCAGCGCGGCTGTGTTGACCACTGCCATGTGCCCGGAGTTGTGCCGCATGAATAACGGCCGCTCGCCCGTGATGCGGTCAAGTTCCCGGATGTCCGGGAACTCGCCGCCGTGCCGCTGCTGGCTGAAGCCCGTGGCCATGAGCCAGGACGCCGCCTTGACGCCAGCGTCGGGGTCGGTGCCGGAAGCCGGGCCGGCAGCTTCCAACAGCCCGTACAACTCCTCCAGCCCCCGCGCCTTGGACACATCCAGCTCGGCCAGTCCCAGCCCGAACCACGTGGTGTGGCAATGGGCGTCGATGAAGCCGGGCGTGACGGTGGCACCCCCGAGGTCGAGGATCTCTGCGGCGGCAAGGCCGTCAAGGTCTTCATCGAGTCCCACCACGAGGCCGTTCCAGATACCCAGCGTGCGGGCGCTGGGACGGTCCGGGTCCATGGTGATGATGTCCGCGTTGCGCAGGAGCAGCTCGAGTTTCATACCAATGGCCTAGCGGTGCGAGGTGGTGACGGACTTGATCCGGGTGTAGTCCTCCAGCCCGAAGACGGAGAGGTCCTTGCCCGTGCCGGAGTGCTTGAAACCACCATGCGGCGCCTCGGCCGGAATGACCTGATGGCAATTGATCCACACCGCGCCGAAGTCGAGCTCATTGGACACGCGGGTGACCACTCCGTGGTTTTCGGACCAAACGCTGGAGGCCAGCGCGTACTTGGTTCCGTTGGCCAGCTCAAGCGCTTCTTCCTCGGTGGTGAAAGGCTGGACTGTGACCACGGGGCCGAAGATCTCGTCGCACACCACCTCATCAGTCTGGAAGACGCCGTCGATCACTGTCGGTTCGAAGTAGTACCCCGCGCCGGTGCGCTTGCCGCCCGACAGCACGGTGGCGTTTGCCGGAAGCCGGGTCATGAAGCCTTCCACGCGCTCAAGCTGCGCGGCGCTGTTCAGCGGCCCGAGGTCCGAGGCGTCATCCCCGAGTGTCAGCGCGGCGGCCGCAGTGCCGAGGGCTTTGGCGAACTCGGCGTGAATGTCCGCGTGAACGAGCACCCTGGTGACGGCGGTGCAGTCCTGGCCCGCGTTGAAGAATGCGCTCAGGGCAATTTCCTGCGCTGTGCGGGCGATATCCACGTCGGCGAAAACGATCGCCGGCGCCTTTCCGCCTAGCTCCAAGTGGACATCCTTCAGCGTCTTGGACGCAGCGGACATGACCTGGGCGCCCGCCCGGGTGGAACCGGTGATCGACACCATCTCGGGGATCTCGTGGTCCACCATCGCAGCACCGGCTTCACGGCCTCCGCAGACGATGTTCACGACGCCGGCCGGGTACACCTGCTGGGCCAACTCGCCCAGCATCACGGTGGACCAAGGGGTGGTGTCCGCGGGCTTCAAAACCAGCGTGTTTCCCGCCGCCAGCGCCGGCCCGATCTTCCAGATAGCCATCATGAACGGGTAGTTCCACGGAGTAATCTGCGCGACCACACCGAGCGGTTCGCGTCGGACGGTGGACGTGAAGCCCTCCACGTACTCTGTGGACGCGGTGCCGGACACCACGCGGCAAGCTCCGGCGAAGAAGCGCAATTGGTCGGCGCCGCGCAGGATCTCCAGTTCGCGGGTCACGGCCCGCGGCTTGCCCGTGCATGCCACCTCGGCGTCCAGGAGCCGGTCCACGTTGGCTTCGATGAGGTCCGCGAGCTGCAACAGCAGGCCCTGGCGCTCGCCCGGCGTCGTGCGCTTGTAGCTCTTGAAAGCTGCGGCAGCGGATTGGAAGGCGAGGTCGACGGCGGCTGCGTCACTATCCGGGGCCGTGCCGATCTGGTTACCTGTCCTGGGATCGAAGAAGGGCAGTCTCGCCGGGGCGTCCACCGCCTGGCCGTTGATGATGTTCTTGAGCGTGATCACGTGGGGCTCCAGTCAGTTGCTCTTGGGGGAACGGGTGGTGGGGTCCTGCGGGAGGTGAAGCACGGCCGGGAGGCCGGAGTCGACGGCACGGCGGAACGCGGCTGCGAAGTCGTCCGCCCTGTCCACGCGCTCGCCGTAGCCGCCGTAGGAGCGGGCCAGGGCCGCGAAGTCCGGATTGGTCATGTGCGTGCCGGACGGGCGTCCCGGGTAGTGGGCTTCCTGGTGCTCGCGGATGGTGGCGAAGATGCCGTTGTCCACCACCAGCACGACGAACTGCGCGCCGTGGCCCATCGCCGTCGCGATTTCCTGGCCGTTCATCATGAAGCAGCCGTCGCCGGCCACCGAGATGACCTGTCGGCCAGGGTAGGCCAGGGACGCGGCAACGGCGGCCGGGATTCCCATGCCCATGGCTCCGTTGCGGGGAGCGGCCAGGGAGTTGGCGCTGTTGTGCTTCAGGTAGCGGGCAGGCCACAGGGCGTGGTTTCCCGCGCCGAAGGTGAGGACGGCGTCGTCGTCCATCTCCTGCTTGAGGATCTCCATCACGACGCCGAGATCCACTGCCGAGCCTCCGTCAGGTTGGGCCGATGAGAACTTGAGGTAATTTGCCCGGGCATCCTGGAACCAGCCTGCTGCGGGCCGCACGGCCGAGTCCGTGTCCGCGATGGCCAGGGAGAACGCCGAGGCGTCGGCGGTCATGTGCTGGTCCACCCGGCCGAAGTGGCCCAGGAGGTCAGGATCCGGGTTGATCACTACCGTGGCGGCATTGAGGCCGCGGGTGTAACCGTCGGAGAGGACGTCGCCGCGGACGCAGCCGAGGAAAACGAGCAGGTCGGCGTCGTCAAGAAGCGCCGCGGTGGCGTCACTGCGGCCGTAGCCCAGGAAACCGGCGTAGGACTCGCTGCTGTGCGGGACGGCGTCGTAGGCGCGGAAATCGGCCACGACCGGGACGCTGTGGCGTGCCGCCCAGGCGGCCAGCGCGTCCGCGGATTCCTGGGTCCAACCCTCGCCGCCCACCACGATGAGCGGCTTGGCGGCTCCGGCGAGACGCGTTTCCAGTTCGGCCAAAGCCGCGGCTGAGGGACCGGGACGGGCGACCCTGCGCGGCTCGACGGTGCCTTCATCAATAGTGTGCACCAGCACGTCCTCGGGGAGCCCGATCACGACTGGCCCGGGGCGTCCGCTGAGCGACGTGAAGATCGCGTCGTCCACCACGCGGGCGGCGGAAGCGGCGTCGTCGAGGGTCACGACTTTCTTGGCGGTGCTGCCGAACCAGGCGTTGATGTCGAATTCCTGGAAGGATTCACGGCCACGGTCAGCCACGGGGATGAGGCCCACGAACAGGATCATGGGCGTGGCGTCCTGGTGCGCCGTATGGATGGCGATGAAGGCGTTGGCGGCGCCGGGGCCGCGCGTCACCATGGCGACGCCGGGGAGTTCCGTGAGGCGGCCTTCGGCCATCGCCATGAAACCTGCTCCGCCTTCATGGCGGGTCACGATGGTCTCGATCGAGGAGTCGTGGAGGCCGTCCAGGACGTCCAGGTAGCTCTCGCCGGGGACGCCGTAGACCCGCTTGATGCCTGCGCGTTCAAGCTGCTCGACGATGAGGTGGCCTGCTGTAGTGGTGCTCAATGCTTCATTCCTTCTTCTTTGATGCTCAAGCCGGGCAGGAAGATGCCGGACAGGGCGGTCAGTACGGAAACAATCAGGAGAATGATGGCGCCCGGCCAATACGAGTTGCCATTGGCGGCCACCAGCGCCGTGGCGATCAGCGGCACAAAACCGGAGATGACGCCTGCGGTATTGGAAGTGATGGCGACGCCGGTGTAGCGGACCCTGGTGGCGAACAGTGCCGTCAGTGCCGTGCCCGAGACGGCATACGGGATGGACAGGACGGCAACCCCGATCATCATTCCGGCGACAACCAGGACGGGGTTGCGGCTGTCAATGGCAAGGAAGACAGGGACCGCAATGATGGCCGAGGCCACGCCACCCCACAAGATGACTTTGCTGGCACCGAACTTTTCGCCCATTCTGCCAGCCCAGACCAAAGCCCCGATTTCGAGTGCGGCCGCGAGGAGTGTGCCCAGCAGAAGCAGCTCGGACGGCAGTTTCAGGACCTTGGTGCCGTAGAAGACCACGAAGCTGGTGATGAGGTAGAAGCCGCCGATGCCGAGCAGTGCCGAGCACATGCCCACAAGAATTTGGCGCCAGCTGTTGCTCAGCACACCGCGGATGGGGGCATGCTCGGTCTCGCCGGATTCCATGAGGGCCTCGAATTCAGGCGACTCGCTGAGCCTGCTGCGGATCCACATGGAGATGGCCAGGAGCGGGATTGCTGCAATGAACGGGATGCGCCAGCCCCACGCATCGAAGCTGTTCTGGCCCACCAGGAAGAGCATGCCGAAGAAGCCTCCCGAGGACAGGATGGTCCCGATCGGAGAGCCGATCTGCGGCAGCGCCGCGTAGCGGGCCCGCTTGGCAACCGGGGCGTTTTCGACGGCGATGATCACCGCGCCACTCCATTCGCCACCGACGGCGAGCCCCTGGACGATCCGCAGGGACACCAGCAGGATGGGGGCGGCCAGGCCAATCGTCATGTAGTTCGGCAGCAAGCCGATCAGGCCGGTGACGACGCCGATTCCGACGATGGTGACCATGAGGATCTTCTTGCGGCCTACTTTGTCGCCGAGGGCGCCGAAGATGAATCCACCGATGGGACGGGCTACGAACCCGACGGCGAGCGTGGCGAAAGAGCCCATCGCCGCCACGAATGGATCCTGCGAGACGAAGAATTGGGCGTTGAACACCAATGCGGCCGCCGTGGTGAAGAGGAAGAAGTCATACCACTCCAATGCGGTGCCTACGAGGGCGGCGAGGGCGACCTTCCTGGTAACCCTCTCGTCGACTGTGCGGGGCGTCCCGGGAGTCAGATCCGTGGGGGCGCTGCCTGCGCTGCTGGCCATGATTACTCCAAAAGATTCGAACGATGCCGTGAAAACCGGGGAACCGCCGGTTGTGATTGGCCTCACGCGGCAGTGACTACTTCCATAGTGCCAGTAGATCCACCCAAAAAAACTAGCTCTGCGCCACGGAAAATCGGCCGTAGAATGTGTGAATGCACAATGGAGAGAATGCCGGCGACACCGCGCGATGGGGAGAGCTGGTGGAAGGGCTGCACGGGCGGCTGGAGGAACTCGTCGAGCTCTTCGTGACACGTGTCCAGGAGATCCCCGAATATGCCGACAACAGGGTGAGCTCGCCGGAATTGCGGAGCACAGCACGTGAAACTTTCCGGCGCCTCATCGACGGACTGCGGGACGAGAGGTTCCGCCATTCGAACTCCCACGGCAGCCAGGATTCGCTGGCGCGTTTCGCCTCGGAACTGGGTGCCAAACGGGCGCGTGCCGGCATTTCGCCAGAGGCCCTGATTTCAGCCGTACGCCTGGATTTCAGCATTCTCTGGGCAGATCTCCGGCAAATTGCCGATGCGGAGGACGCCGTGCTCCTGACGTCCCGTGTGGACCAGGTGTGGCGGGTGGTGGATGAGTTTGCCACCCAAACCCATTCCAGCTATTCGAGCGAGCGGGTCCGCATGGCCCAGGAGGAATCAAACATCCGCCGGGAGTTCATCGCCCGGCTGTTCAGCAAGTCCGAGCTATCGGCAGACACCATCAGCCAGGCCGCGGCGGCCCTGGTCACGGACCCGGAAGCAAGGTTCTCCATCGTGGCAGCGAGTGGGGACGCAGCATCGAAACTGCGGACGGTTGCCACCCAAGGGGGCTGGCTCCAACCGTCCCAACGGCTCTACGTCCACGAATTCGGCGGCAGCACCTACGTCTTCTGGGCGTTGCCCCGGGCCCATGGCACCGGATCCGGCGGCGCAGCCCGGCAAGACGAAGGACCGGCCTACATTCCAGCTGCCATCACCGGAATACCTTGCGGTTATGTCGAGGGATTTTCGGGCCTGCGCGCCCTGCCGTCCGCAGCCCGGACGGCAGAGCGCCTCGCTTTGCTGCTCCACCCGGCGGACCGAGGTCCATTGACCGCCGCGGCAGCGTGGGCCCGGCTCGCCAAGCAGCAACTCCAGGACGCGGGCCTGGACCTTTGGGCCGATCTTGAGTCCGCCCTCTCGGAGTGCCGCGACGGCGAGCGCGAGCGGCTGACCGAGACGGTGCGCAATTTCCTCCATACGGGCAACATCACCACCACGGCGCAGGAATTGTTTTGCCACCGGAACACCATCCTCAACCGGCTCAACCGCTTCCAGGAGCTCACGGGCATCGATCTGGCCGTGCCGGCGCAAGCGGCCAGGCTGGTGGTGGCCTGGGCCTGAGGCTGGGCCTGGAAACGGCGGAAGGCGGCCGTTGTGTGAACACACACTTTCTGCCGTTTTTTGATGGAAATTCCGCCATTGAACTGTGGTACGCAACACAGGATAGTTATCTGCATCCTCACCCGGGCACTCGCCCCATACTCATCTGGAGCTTCTCATGGCCCAAACGGCAGATACCGCCTCCGCGTCCGCAGCCAGGCTTGACCTGGCCAAGATGCGCAAAATTGCCCTCGCCAGCGTCATCGGCACCACCGTCGAGTGGTACGACCTGTTCGTGTTCGGAACAGCGTCCGCCTTGGTCTTCAACAAGATCTTCTTCCCCAGCTTCGACCCGATTGTCGGCACCATGCTGGCCTTCGGCACCTTCGCGTCCGCCTACATTGCCCGCATGGTGGGCGCCATCATCTTCGGCCACTTCGGTGACCGGCTCGGCCGCAAATCCATGCTCCTGATCTCCCTGCTCACCATGGGAGCGGCAACTTTCGCCATCGGCTTGCTGCCTGACTACAACAGCATCGGCATCATGGCGCCGCTGTTGCTGCTCTTGCTACGCGTCATCCAAGGCCTGGCCTTGGGCGGCGAATGGGGCGGCGCGGTACTCATGACCGTTGAGCATGCTCCTTCCGCGCGCCGTGGCTTCTACGGCTCCCTCGTCCAGGTAGGTGTTCCCGCTGGCACCCTGGTCGCCAACGTCGCGTTCCTGATCGTCGCTTCCACCGTCAGCTCGGACGCGCTGCTCAGCTGGGGTTGGCGCATCCCCTTCCTCGCATCCTGCCTCCTGGTGGCTGTCGGAATCTACATCCGCCTCCACATCGAAGAAACCCCGTCGTTCCAGGCCGTCAAGACCGCTGGTGCCAAGGCAAAAATGCCCTTTGCCACCCTCATGGCCAAGTACTGGAAGCAAGTTGTCCTCGGCGGCATCGCCACCCTCTCTACCGGCAGCACCTTCACCCTGTTGGTTGCCTCCGGTGTTTCCTACGGCAAGAAAGACCTCGGTCACTCGGAGAGCCTCATGCTCTGGGTTGTCCTGGCAGCCTGCGCACTGTGCTTTGTGCTCATCCCCTTCTTCGGAAAGCTCTCGGACAAGTACGGCCGCAAGCCCATCATCTATGCCGGAGTGGCAGCTGAGGCTCTGTTCGCTTTCCCCATGTTCTGGCTCATGGACACCAAATCCGTCCCCCTTCTGTTTGTCGCATACCTCGGAATGATGACGGCTTTCGCTGCCAACTACGGACCGATCGCCACATTCCTGGCCGAACTCTTCGGCTCCACGGTCCGCTACTCCGGATTGTCCGTGGCCTACATGCTCTCGGGCCTCCTCGGCAGCGCCGCTACCCCGTTTATCACCACCTGGCTCCTGGGCATCACGCACCAGAGCTCCTCGATTGCTTGGTACATCACGGCCGCGGCATTGATGTCCTTGGCGGCATTGTTCGTCCTGACCGAAACCCGTCACGGCAACATCGACGCCGTCGACGAGGCCCCCGTGCATGCTGTGGAAGCGGCTGCAAAATGAGCGATTCCCTACCGACTAACGCGGCCGGGATCACCACGCATCCGGCCAGCGTCACCCGACTCGCCGAGATTCCTGGCCAGGCGGCCGCCGTCGGGCCCTTCTCCCACGCGGTCATCGCCAACGGTTTCGTGTTCACTTCCGGCCAGATCCCGGCCATCACGGGCCTGGATGACCAAATGGAGAGCTTCGAAGGGCAGGTCCGGCAGACCATCGAAAACCTGCGTACGGTACTGGAAGCAGCGGGTTCCAGCCTGGCGCACGTGGTCAAGGTCAACACGTACTTGACCAGCAAGGACCAACTCGAGGAGTACAACCGCGTCTACACGGAGTACTTCGGCCCGGCGATGCCCGCGCGCACCTCGGTGTGCGTGAGCCTCTGGGGAGTCTCCCTCGAGATTGAATGCGTGGCGGTGCTCGCATGAGCCAGGCTTCCACGGCGGAGCTTCTGTCCTCGGCAGGCCTGTTGGCGCGGCTTGCCGAGGTCAGCTACCCCACGATCGGTCACTTCCTCGAGAACGGATTTGTCGATCCGGCCATCCAATCGCTACTGGAACACTCGCTGACGGAGGACGGGATCGACGCCGACAAGATTGCCGGCCCGGCCGTCACCGTCCGGATCGTCGACAACGACGCCATCGCCATGAACCGCGCGCTGCTTGCCCTGACTCCCGGCAGCGTTCTGGTGGTGGACATGTCCGGCGACCACCGGCATGCGCCGGTGGGAGCCGTCACGGTCGCTGCGGCGAAAGCGCAAGGCGCCGCCGGCGTCGTCGTGGATGGTGTGGCGACCGATCTGCTGGAACTGCGGCAGACGGCGCTCCCCGTCTTTGCCCGCGGTACCTCGTCCCTCACCACGAAGCGCGTCTACGGCACCGGCTCGGCCGTGAACGAACCGGTCCAGTGCGGCGGCGTCACAGTCAATCCCGGTGACATCGTGCTCGCGGACAGCAATGGTGTTCTGGTGCTGAGCGGGGAAGCGGCCAGCGCCGTCGTGGACCTGGCCGCAGCCTCGGATGCTGCCGAACCGGCAATCCTGGCGCGCATCGCCGCCGGCGAGTCACTCGATACGATCCTCGCCCTTGAGGATACGGTCCGGTGAGGCCCTTAACTCGATCCTGGTCAACGTCCCGCCGTCGGGGCGAACGACAGAAGGACGCCGCGCTGCGCGTCGCAACTCCGAGCAGTCGCCATGGAGCAGGAAAGTGCGCTTCCACCGTAGCTATTGCCGCGCTGCAAAAATCGCCGGCCGGCCTGAATCAGGACTCCGCAGCTTGGACAGCGCCAGAAACGCAATAGCAGCCCCGCGGGGCATCTGAAGATCAAGCCCGGTGTACTTTTCGAAGGACGCCAAGCGATTCACGATCGTATTCCGATGACATCCGAGGATCGCGGAGGTCTCCAAGAGGCTACCGGAGTCCAGAAAGACCGTGACCGTTTCCAACAATCGTTGCCGCTCCCCCGGTGAGCAGCGGCGAAGATAAGGGTCCACAAGAAAGGCCGGATCACACCCTACTTGCGCCAGACGATAACGCGTCACGGACTCCCAACGATCCTCGAGCCGAAAAACACCGGTTTCACCCACCGCAAGGTCGGCCATGATTTCCCGTGCGGCAAGGACCGCCATGCGGACGCCGGCGATGCCCTGGGCAATGGGGGCGACGCCGGCGGCGAGTCCTTCGAAGAGAGCGCGCTCGTCAAACGCCAGGTCGAGACGCAGGCCTTGCTTTCGCTGCAGAATCACGATCGTGTGGTGCCCTTGGTCGAAGGCGAACCCCGCTACGGCTCGCGGTGCAGACAAACTCCCCAGCCGCCGGCGTAGCATCAGGCTGTCGTCCCTGCTGATGGCGGCCACCAAGAATTCGGCGCCAGGGTCGATCTTGAGGGCACCTGCTATGCGCAGCATGTCCGACGGCGACGGTTCGGCAGCTGCCAGGAGCTTCGTAAGGTACTGATGCTGCAAATCCGCGGTCGCTGTCTCAAGATCCTCCGCCTCCGCGACATAGCTTTCCTTGACGCGGACCGCAAAGGTGTCCACTACTTGCCAGACCAGTTCTGTCTTGCGGACCAGCAGCCCTGGATTGACGCCAAGGGACGGTGCCGAGAGCGCCTCCCAGAGCACCGAGAAGTCGGTCCGGATAGCCCGCACCAGACTCTCCAAGGGGATCCCCTGCTGCGCGCGCTTGGCGCCCAGCTCAGCAGCCAGCAGCTCCAATGAAGACATGTCCGTGCCGCCCTTGGCCAAGGACTCAAGCATTGCGTTGAAGCACTTTTCGCTGCTGCTCCTCAAGTCTTCCAAAGTGAGCCCGGATTCCGTGTAGGCCGGATCCAGGAGAATCCGGCCCAGGAAATTCTCCGCAAGTTCAGGCACCTGACCGGCCAAACGTTCGATGATCCGCTGCCACTGTGCGTCTTCGATCAAGTTCTTCCCCTCCACGTGTGACATACAAATAGCATGGCTCTGGCTTGCGCAAAAAGCACTGTACTTTCATCCAATTTTTGCTCCTCTTTCTCCTGCTCCCTGTCATTGGCGGGAGTCGAATCCGCTGGAATGATCGATTCCTGTCGCCCAGTGGCGGCAATCACATCCAGGAGTTTCCATGAGCACAGCAGATCCAGTCCAGGAGCGACCAACGGCGGTCCGCGTGGACGAACAAGCAGGCTATAAGAAGGGCCTTTCCAACCGGCAGATCCAGATGATAGGCATCGGCGGTGCCATCGGAACAGGGTTGTTCCTCGGTGCAGGCGGCCGCTTGGCTTCCGCGGGCCCGGTCCTCCCCATCATCTACGCCATTTGTGGCGTCTTCGCTTTCTTTGTCCTGCGGGCTCTTGGCGAGCTGGTGCTGCACCGCCCCTCTTCCGGATCGTTCGTTTCCTATGCGCGGGAATTTTACGGGGAGAAGGCTGCCTATGTTTCCGGCTGGGTGTACGCCATTTCCTGGGCCCTCACGGCCATCGTGGACATTACAGCCATCGCCGTGTACTTCCATTATTGGACTGCCTTCAGCAGCGTCCCCCAGTGGGTCTTGGCCTTGGCCGCGTTGGGTGTCGTCACCGCGGTAAACCTCATCTCAGTGAAGCTGTTCGGCGAACTCGAATTCTGGTTCTCAGTCATCAAAGTCGGCGCCCTGGTCACCTTCCTCCTCGTCGGTGGCATCTTCTTCGCCGGCAACTTCCCGGTAGCGGGACACAGCCCCGGTCTCTCCCTGATCGCAGACAACGGCGGACTACTGCCGAACGGCCTGCTCCCTGCCATCGTGATCGTCCAGGGCATCGTCTTCGCCTACGCCGGTATCGACCTCATCGGCGTCGCCGCCGGCGAGGCGCAAAACCCCCACAAGGTCATGCCCAAAGCCGTCAACGCCGTCATCTTCCGTATCGCTATCTTCTACGTAGGATCCTCGGCCCTGCTGGCGATGCTGCTGCCATTCAACGCCTACAAAGCCGGCGAATCACCGTTTGTTACATTCTTTGCGGCCATTGGGGTTCCCGGCGCGGGCGACGTGATGAACTTCGTGGTCCTCACTGCCGCCCTCTCCAGCCTCAACGCCGGTCTCTACTCAACAGGCCGCATCTACCGCTCCATGGCACAAACCGGCGCAGCCCCCAAATTCATGGAGCGCATGAGCCGCGGCGGCGTCCCCTACGGCGGAATCCTCTTCACCGCTGCCATCACCCTGCTCGGGGTCGGACTGAACGCAGTGGTCCCTGCCATGGCCTTCGAAATCGCCCTGAATGCAACGGCCCTTGCCATCCTGTGCACCTGGGGAACCATCGTCCTCTGCCAGCTCAAGCTCTACAAACTGTCCAAGAAAGGACTCATCCAGCGCCCGTCGTTCCGGATGCTGGGTGCTCCTTGGACGTCCTACTTGACGCTGTCCTTCCTGGGCGGAGTCTTGGTCCTCATGCTGTTCGACTTCCCGGTGGGCACCTACACGGTGGCAGCTCTTGTCATCTTCATCCCTGCACTGGCGATCGGCTGGTTCGCCGTCAGGAAACGCGTCAACGAACTCGCTCTCGTCAACCCGGGAAGCCATGTCCTCCCGCTCCTCTCCAGTCCTGTTAAGAACGACCCGAAGGAAAGCTGATCACCATGAGTACCGCTGAAAGCACCACCACGACAGCCGACGCGCAGGCGTTCCTGCGCGATTTCCGGAGCTTGTCCGTCATCGGAGAAACCCCCGGGCACGGCGTGGACCGCCAGGCAGCCACCGCGGCCGACGCGCAGGCCCGAGCCTGGTTCACCTCCCTGGCCGCCCAGTACGGGTTCAGGACCGAAGTCGACCGGACCGGCAATGTCTTCGCCCTCCTCGAGTGGACGCCCGGTGCGCCCTATGTGCTGGTCGGTTCCCACCTGGACAGCCAGCCGACCGCCGGCAAGTATGACGGCGCCTACGGGGTCGCGGCCGCTCTGCATGCCGGACGGCGCCTTGCGGAATCCACCGTTCCGGGCGAGGAGCCAAAGTACAACCTGGCGGTGGTGGACTGGTTCAACGAGGAAGGTTGCCGCTTTGCCCCGTCCATGATGGGCAGCTCCGTGTACACCGGCAAGCTCCCCGTCGAGGAGGCCCTCGCAATCCAGGACAAACAAGGAACCACTGTGGCCCAGGCACTGGAAGCCATCGGCCACCTGGGCACGGGCACGGGCCCCACCGCGGCAGCGTACGCGGAGATCCACATCGAACAAGGCCGGTCCCTGGAAGACACCGGAATCACCATCGGCCTGGTCCACTCCTGCTGGGCCGCGGCCAAATACAGCGTCACGGTCCACGGCGAGCAGGCCCACACCGGCTCGGCGGTCATCGCCGACCGCAAGGACGCCCTGCTCGGCGCTTCGATGTTGGTGGTGCTGCTGCGGGAAACCGCCCAAGCCTTCTCCGGCGCCGTGTTGCACACCTCCGTCGGCCAGCTCGATGTCTACCCCAACTCGCCCGTGGTGGTTCCGTCCAGGGTGGACCTGGTGATGGACCTGCGCAGCGCCGACGAGGAAGTCCTCGCCGCCGCCCAGAAGCTGCTCCACGAGGGCATCACGCGGATCGAGTCCGACGCCAACGTCACCATCGACGTCCAGCAATCACATGCCTGGGGCCTCAACCCGTACCAGCCCGCCGGCGTCGACCTCGCCCGCGAATGCGCCGACAAACTCGAGCTCAGCCACGCACCCGTGTTCACCCTCGCCGGCCATGACTCCATCAATATGAAAGACATCGTCCCCACCGTGATGCTCTTCGTCCCCAGCGTGGACGGCATCTCCCACAACGAGCGCGAGTTCACGCACGACGACGACGCCTGCGCCGGGGTGGACATGCTTACCGAAGTCGTCGCCCGCCTCTGCCGCGGCGAACTCGACGGGGCGAAATGACAGCAGCGCGCCAGCCCGGCTTGCGTGTAGCGGTCCTGCAGGCCACCGGCCTGGTCAACTCGGCAGCGGAGAACATCCGGCGCATCGCCGCCCGGGCGCAGGAAGCCCGGCAACGCGGCGCAAACCTGCTCGTCACCCCCGAGCTGTTCGCCAGCGGCTACGCCCCGACCCTGGTCCACGGCACGGACGGCACCACGCACCGGCAGCAGCTCGCGGCTATCGCCGCGGGCCACGGCATCGCGCTGGTGGCCTCCACGGTCGAACACGAGGCCGGCAGGCACTACATCAGCGCCTCCCTGTTCGGCCCCGACGGCGCGGAGCTGACCCGCTACCGCAAGCAGAACCTGTTTGGCGCCGACGAGAAATCGGTGTTCACGCCCGGAACCGAGCCGCCCGCCGTCGTCGAATTCAGCGGCTTCAAGATCGCCTTGGGGATCTGTTTCGACGTCGAGTTCCCCGAGTTCGTGCGGTCCACCGCCCTGGCGGGCGCCGAGCTGTTGTGCGTGCCGACGGCCGTTCCGCTGCGTGCCACGGACGACGCCGGCGGCCAGCCCTTTAACACGCGGCTGATCCCCGCCATGGTGGTCCCAACCCGCGCCCTCGAAAGCCAGCTCTTCATCGCCTACGCCAACCACGCCGGACCAAACTTCGCAGGCCTTAGCACCATCGCCGACCCTTACGGCCGGCAGCTCTCGGCAGCAGCCGATGACGGCGAACTCATCGTCGCCGACATTGACCTGCAGACCCTGGTTGAGGCTCGAAGGGATACCGACTACCTGGCCCGCTTCACGCAATCCATCCCCTCTTCACACCTGTAAGGACAGCAGTGACCATCGCAGCAACAACCCCCGCAGCAGGGTCCCTCCCGGCGGCGGCCCCCATCACCATGCTCAACCCGGACTTCCCGTTCCCCTACGACGACTACCTCGCGCACCCGGCCGGCCTCGGGGCGGTGCCGGAACACATGCACGGCACTGAGATCGCTGTCATCGGGGCCGGTTTGTCCGGGCTGGTGGCAGCGTACGAGCTGATGAAGATGGGCCTCAAACCGATCATCTACGAATCCTCGAGGATCGGCGGCCGCCTCCGTGCCGGCCGTCCTGAAGGTCAGGCCGGACCTGTGGCGGACCTGGGCGGCATGCGCTTCCCCCGCTCGGGCAGGTCGTTCTTCCACTATGCCGATAAGCTCGGGATCGAAACCCAGCCCTTTCCCAACCCGCTGACGCCGGCGGCGGGCAGCACCGTGATCGAACTCGGCGGCAAGGCCCACTACGCCGAAACCGCCGCGGATCTTCCGCAGTTCTTCGGCGACGTCGCCGCAGCATGGGACGACTGCCTCGAGGAACGCGCCCACTTCACGGCGATGCAGGACGCCATCCGGAACCGCGACCTGGCCACCATCAAGAGACTCTGGAACGAACTGGTCCCGAAGTTCGACGACGTTTCCTTCTCCGGCTACCTCGCCACTTCCAAAGCCTTCTCCGCTCTGCCCTTCGAATACCGCGAAGCCTTCGGCCAGGTCGGCTTCGGCACCGGCGGCTGGGACACCAACTTCCCGGACTCGTTCCTGGAAATCCTCAGGGTGGTTTACGTCGACGCAGACGCAGACCAGCACCGCATCATCGGAGGAGCGCAACTAGTCCCCGAATGCCTGTGGCAGCATGCACCGGAAAACCTCACGCACTGGCCCACGGGCACCAGCCTGGCGTCGCTACATGGCGGCCACCCCCGCGGCGCCGTTGCCGCCGTCGCGCGCGTGAAGAACGACGGCGGCGGCCCCGGCGACATCGCCGTCACGGACCGCTGGGGACGGACTGCCGAATACCCGGCGGTCATCGCCACGTGCCAGAGCTGGTTGCTCTCGGCGCGCATCGACGTCGACGAATCGCTCTTCAGCCACAAACTCTGGACCGCGATCGAACGCAGCCACTACATGCAGTCGTCCAAGACCTTCGTGGTGGTGGACCGGCCCTTCTGGAAGGACATCGACCCGGAAACAGGACGGCAGGTCATGAGCACCACCCTTACAGACAGGCTCACCCGCGGAACCTATCTCCTGGACAACGGCCCGGACCAGCCCGCGCTAATCTGCCTGTCCTACACCTGGAACGACGACGCACTCAAGTGGCTCCCCTTGGATGCCGACGAGCGGGTGCGGCTCATGCTGCACTCCCTCAGGCAGATCTACCCCACGGTGGACATCGCCTCGCACATCATCGGCGACCCCATCACTGTCTCGTGGGAGGACGACCCCAACTTCATGGGCGCCTTCAGTGACAACCTCCCAGGCCACTACCGCTACCAGGAACGGCTCTACACCCACTTCATGCAGGAAGGCCACCCGCCGGAACACCGCGGCATCTTCCTTGCAGGCGATGACGTTTCCTGGACCGGAGGCTGGGCCGACGGAGCCGTCACCACAGGCCTGAACGCTGTGTGGGGCGTGATGAACCAGCTGGGCGGCTCATCGCCGGCGGAGAACCCCGGCCCCGGCGACCGCTTCGAAGAACTCAAGCCCATCCGCCTCCCCTGAGGTTCCATCCGGATGGGCCGAGGCGTTCGCCCGGCCCATCCACCCGATCACGGCGGAGTCACCCGTTGAAGAGAACCATTTCCCTCATAGAGAAGGTGTCCCACGTCCAACAGGACTGGAGCACGTTGGAACCGAAAACCGACGTTGATGTTATCGGCCCTGACGGCACCAATTACGAGGCGGTTGTTCATTCCATGACCCAGGATTCCAGGGTTGTGTGGGTCCCGCGCCAAGACGTCGGAAGCCGACATTTGCTTGACCATTGTGATGGGGTGCGGGACGTCACGTCCGACCTTGGCGTGCTCGCCACCAGGGGCCGGTTCCAGCGCTAATCGGGCAACGGGCAGTCGGCCCCGACGGTTCGTGAACGAAGCCTCATCGACTCTAGCCGGGCAGAATGCGTCGCCGTCCCGGTCGCGGACCGCAAAAGCCAAACCGAGATCATCATTCAATCGGCACCCCGCACCAAAAGGGCGACGCGGTCTTGGATAGGAAGCGCCCTTTTCCGGGTCGGGAGAAATGCCGCGAGATGCTAGGCCGGCTGCCTTGAGGGAGCGGCGCGTCAAAGACCCACAGCTCCCGTCGCGGGCCAGTGTATGCAGTTATTCAGTGCGGGGTCTCGAGGCCGCCAGTCGGCTCGAGTCGGGGAGCGTTGCCACGAAAATGTCCGTCGCGCTGATGTCCGCCAGTGCCTTGCGCCGGGTGTCGTCGAGGTATCCGACGTGGCCTTGGAATGCCGCCCGGGCGGCTCCCGGGTCTTGGTCCGCTATGGCCTGGTAGATGACCGTGTGTTGCGCCCAGACGGCTTCGCGGTCCAGCAGATCGACGAAGACGGTGTTGGTGGCCGGCCGCATGAGATGCACGGACATCATCGCGAGTTCGAGAATCTGGTTCTTTGCGGCCCTGGTGATCGCAGTATGGAACTCAATGTCGAGCTGAAGCCATTCAGCGAGGTCGAGGTCGGGGTTCGAAGCGAGGTGAATCGGCTGGTAGATCGCCTCAAGGTCTTCCTCCGTGCGCCGCCTTGCGGCCAGATCGACGCATTGCATTTCCAGCACCCAGCGCGCCTCGTCGACGTCATGCAGGGAGACGTTGCCTGCCCGGTACCACAATCGGATGGCGTCACTGAGCTGTTCGGCGACGGTCTCAGCATCGGGCACCGCGACGTAGGTCCCTCCCCTGCTTCCGCGGGATGAAACCACGAGTCCTGTTGCCGCCAGGATCTTCAGTGCTTCCCGGGCGGTTGCCCGTGCCACATCGAACGATTCAGCCAGCTCAAGCTCGGAGGGTAACCGCTCTCCCGGTAGCCATTGGCCGACGCTGATCGCCCTCCGCAGTTGGCGGGCAATCTGCCCGGACGCGTCCTTGCGGCCGAGCTGAACCGGCACGAACTCTTCTGGCATCGCTAAACGCACCCTGCCTTCACATCGGTGGAAACCCCTTTACAAGTAAAGGATACTCCTTGCATAATGTCCAAAGTTAGACATTCGCTTTTCCCTCAACATTCCGTTGCGGGAGCCAACCCATCCAACCCCTGGAGAAACCGATGACTCTGAAGATCAGCACAGCGTTGGGGATCGCTGCACTCGTGTCGGCAATCGCCCTCAGCGCATGCACCGCACCTCCCAAAGCTGCAAGCGATTCCCCGGCCACCGCCACGACATCCGGGGCCGCGGCCAGCACCGAAGCCATGGGCAATACCCTGAAGTTCGTCGATGCCGGGACCAAGGCGCCCGCGGGCAAGAAGGTGGCCTATCTGGCAGAATGCGCAGCCGCCAATGCCTACTGCCAGACCCGGCTGAAGGGCGCTCAGGAGACGGCCGCCAAAATGGGTGTCGAGCTGACCGTTTTTGACGCGAACTTCGACACGGCCGCCCAGTTGCAGCAAGTCCAGGACGCCGTGCAGCGAGGGTTCGACGGATACATCTTCTCGCCCGTGGCCGACGCCCCCGGATGCTCGGACTTCCACCTGCTGCAGGCCAGCGGCAAGCCCGTCACCACCATCAACAGCCCCATGTGCGGCAACCCCGACTACACGCCGGAGACTGCCGGATTCGTCGGCATGCAGACCACCCAGTTCTTCACCGAGCACGTCGAAAACGCCTTCAAGTCCTGCACGGCTTCCTGTAATGCGATCGCCGTCGGAGGCTTCGTCGGATCCGACTTGTTCACCCGCTGGGAGACCGCCATCAAGACAGCGGCCGCGAAATACCCCAACGTCAAAGTTGTCTCCGACCAGCCAGGAAACTTCGACCCCTCCAAAGCCCTCTCGGTGGTCCAGGACGCGATCAGCGCGAACGGCAAGATCGACCTCGTGATTTCCTCTTGGGACGACATGACCCGCGGTGTGGAGCAGGCCGTTCGCGATGCCGGGAAGACCCCGGGGAAGGACGTCCGCATCTACAGCGTGGGAGGCACCAATGCAGGCGTGGCCAAGGTAACCGGCGGGGCGTGGACGTCAACATCGGTCCTGCTTCCGTACGAGGAATCCTCCTACGGTGTCGCCCAACTGGTCCGTGCACTTTCCAGCGGTGAAAACACGCCCGGCTTCGCGTACCTGGCTCAGGCACCCGCCGTCACGCAGGGCCCCGGCTCGATCTTCATCACCGCAGCCAATGCAAGCAAATTCCACCCGGAGTACTGACATGCGCACCCACGATCCATCCCCCGCTGCCGACGCACTCGTCGTCCGTGGCATCAACAAGCAGTACGGGGACATCCCGGTCCTGAGGAACGTTTCCCTCACAGTCAGGGCAGGTGAAGTACATGCTCTCGTCGGGGAAAACGGGGCTGGAAAGTCAACACTGATCAAAACCGTGGCCGGCGCCGTCGGGCAGGACAGCGGAACGGTCAGCATCTGGGGTCAGGAGCTCGACGGCGGGCAGCCCGGCAAGGCTGCCGCCGCGGGGCTTGCGGTGATCTACCAGGAGCTGACCATCGTCCCGGAAATGACAGCTCTGGCCAACGTGTTGCTCGGCAGGTCACCGCGGAGGTTTGGTTTCATCGACCGCCCGGCGGCCTTGGCTCAGTACCGGGAGGCTGCTGCAGCAGCCGGCACCTCCATACCCCCAGGCACCCGGGCCGGGGACCTGTCCACGGCCAACCAGCAGATGCTAGAAATCATGAGGGCCTTGGCCAGCCACCGTCGCCTGATCGTCATGGATGAGCCCACGGCCTCGCTCGGCCCGGAAGACAGCCGTTCGCTCCACAAAGCCATCAGGGAACTCACCTCCGCCGGATGCTCGGTTGTCTACATTTCCCACAATCTCGACGACGTCCTGGACATCGCCGACAGCATCACCGTGCTGCGCGAAGGCGCCGTGATCGACAGCAGACCATCAGTCGACTGGGATAAACCCTCCCTGATCGTCGCGATGCTCGGCGGCACCCCGGCCGAGGTCCAGCCCACCGCCCCGGCGCACACCAAAGGCCGGATCGCCCTGAGCGTCCGCGGGCTGACGGCCCCAGGGGTCGATCTGCCAACACTGGACATCCGCGAAGGCGAGATCATCGGCCTGGCCGGACTCGTCGGTTCGGGACGCACCAGGCTGCTGCGGACCCTGGCCGGCGCGAACCGCCAAACAACCGGAACCCTCACACTCGATGGAAAGCAGGTTCCATGGCCTCGTTCCCCCCGGGACGCCATCCGACGCGGGATCGCGCTGGCCCCGGAGGACCGGAAAGACCAAGCCCTGGTTCTGGACCGGAGCGCGGCCTGGAACGTGGCCCTGGGCCAATTCGCCAAGGCATCGGGCCGACGTCCCTTCCGGAACGGCGCGCTGGCCGGATGGGCAAGTCCCGGCGCCGCACGGATGGGGTTCGACCCGAGCCGGCTGAACGGTCCCGCAGGGACCCTGTCGGGCGGAAACCAACAGAAACTCGTGCTGGCCCGATGGCTGGACCGCGGACTCGGTTGCCTGCTCCTGGATGAACCAACACGGGGCATCGACATCGGCGCCAAAGCCCAGATCTTTGCCACGGTCCGCCAGCTCGCCGACGAGGGGCTCTGCGTCATCTGGTGCAGCAGTGACCTGGACGAGGTAACCCGGTACAGCGACCGGATCATCGTCCTGGCCTCCGGCCGGGCGGTGGGCGAACTGCCGGCAGGGTCTACGGTCCAGGACATCCTCACCCACACCTACACCGCACCGGCGCCCGGAAGCATCGGGCCCACAACAACAGATATGGCAACATCATGAGCACGACAACCTTTCGAAACACCCGGATGTCCGTGCCCGCGCGGACGCCACGGATAGGTCCAACCCTGCGCCGTTTCGGCGTCGTGGCGGCCTTACTGGTCCTGGTCCTCCTCATCAGTTTCGCCCAGCCGGGCTTCCTCGCCGGCGGAAACCTGATGAACATCGTCAGCCAATGGGCCCCCGTGGCCATCATGGGAATCGGCATGACGTACGTGGTCATCACCGGCGGATTCGATCTCTCCGTCGGGGCCATCTACTCCCTTACGGCCGTCATCGCGGCGACCGTCGGCCGGACAGAGGCCCCGATCGTCGCGTTCGCCGCATCCGCCGGGGCCGGTATCGTGGCCGGGCTCGTCAACGGATGGATTGTCACCGGGCTGAAAGTCAACCCCTTCATCGCCACCCTCGGCAGTTCCCTGATCATCTCAGGCACCACGCTGGTCATCACGGGAAACCGGGCCGTCGTCGTCAGCTTCGCCCCGTTCCAGGAACTCGGCAGCGGGCGGCTCGCCGGCATCCCGTACTCGGGAATGCTCCTGGTCGCGCTGCTTCTGCTGGCCGGCTGCATCCTGGCATTCACGCCCTACGGGCAATCCGTCTACGCGGTCGGAGGGAACCAGGAAGCCAGCCGACTCGCGGGTATCCGGACCCGCGGCGTCGTGGCCAGCACCTACACGCTCTCAGGGCTGTGCGCAGGCATCGCCGGGGTCGTCACGGCCTCGCAACTGGGATCGGCACAGCCCAACCTCAACCCGAACCTGGTCTTCGATGTCCTGACCGTTGTCATCGTCGGCGGCACATCGTTGACTGGAGGAAAAGGTGCCATCTGGCGGACCGCCGTCGGCGTGGCAATCCTCGCCACCCTCCAGAACGGCTTCAACCTCCTGGACATCGATTCGTACTACCAGAACATCATCAAGGGCATCATCATCATCGCCGCCCTGACCCGGCTCCCCGGAATCCGGCCCGCACTCAGACTGCGCCGCCCCAACTCCTCCAAATAAGAACCAGAACCCACCAAGGACTCACCATGACCATCACAACCATCGAAGAACTGACCATCGCCGAGGTCCACGATGCACTCCTCGCAGGAACCTTCACCGTGCGGGAGCTCGTCGAGGCATACCTGGAACGCATCCGCACCCTCGACGCCGAGGGGCCGGCACTGAACTCCATCGTCGCCGTCTCCGGCACCGCCCTCGAAGAGGCCGACGCGCAGGACGCGTACCTCGCCGCGAACGGCAAGCTCTCCGGACCGCTCCACGGGGTTCCGGTAGTGGTCAAAGACCAGATCGAAACCGCCGGAATTCCGACGAGCTTCGGCAGCGCCGCGACCGGCGCCTACACAGCCGCCCAGGACGCGACCGCGATCGCCCAGCTGCGCGCAGCCGGCGCGATCATCCTTGCCAAGACCACCATGCCGGACTTCGCCACATCCTGGTTCTCCACTTCCTCCAGGAGCGGGATCACCCGGAACCCCTACGACCTTGCCCGCGACCCGGGCGGATCCAGCAGCGGCTCCGCAGCCGCCGTCGCCGCCAACCTCGCCCTCGTGGGCATCGGCGAAGACACCGGCGGTTCCATCCGACTGCCTTCTTCCTTCTGCAACGTCGTCGGACTCCGCGTAACGCCGGGCCTGATCAGCCGGACCGGGATGTCCTCCCTCGTCGTGCCGCAGGACACGGCCGGGCCCATCACCCGAACCGTCACGGATGCCGCCGTCGTCCTGGATGCACTTGTCGGCTTCGACCCGAAAGACCCTTACACCGCGGCGTACGCCATTGCCCGCCACTCCGGTACCTACGCCGCAGCCGTGGCCAAGAACGGTCTCACAGGCAAACGCATCGGTGTGTTGCGCCAGGCCTTCGGGCGCGATTCGGACGCAGAATCGGCGGAAGTCAACGACGTCGTCCGCCAGGCCCTGGCTGCCGTGGAAGCGGCAGGAGCCCAGCTCGTCGATGTGGAAGTACCGAACCTGAACGACTACGTCGCCGACACTTCGGTGTACTTCTCACGGTCCCGGCAGGACATGAACGCCTTCATCGCCAAACGGCCGGAGCTCGGCATCGATTCGATCGAACAGCTTCACGCGGAGGGCAAGTTCCACGAGAAGCTGGATCTGTTCGTCGGGATTGCGACCGGTCCGGCGACGGCAAAAGACGACCCCACGTACCCGGACCGGGTGGCCCTCCAAGGCGACTTCCAGCGACTGGTGGCAGGAATCATGGCCGAACAGAAGCTTGACGCCATCTGCTTCCCGGACGTCAAACTCGCAGCCCCGAGCCACGAGGACATCTTCGCCGACCGCTGGACTTGCCTGACTTACCCGACCAACACCGTCATCGCCTCCCAACTATTGTTCCCCGCCATCACAGTTCCCGCCGGATTCACCAGCCGCGGACTGCCCGTCGGGCTGGAAATCATGGCGCTGCCCTACTCCGAACCGCAACTGCTCGGACTGGCACACGGGGTCGAGAAGGCCACGTCAGCACGCAGGGCACCCAGCCTGTCCCAGGTGAAAGCGTGAAAGGCAAGACCTTGATCCCCCAGCTGACACTCAACTCGGACATGGGCGAGTCCTACGGGATCCATTCCTTCGGAAACGACGAAGCACTGCTGCCCCTGGTCGACTCCATCAACGTCGCCTGCGGCATGCACGCAGGTGACCCCGGCACCATGAACCGCATCGTCACTGCGGCAGCATCCGCCGGTGTCCGCATCGGCGCCCACCCCGGCCTGCCGGACCCCGTGGGCTTCGGACGACGCGAAATGGTTTTGCGGAAAGACGAGGTCCGGGACCTGGTCCGATACCAGGTTGGCGCATTATGGGGATTTCTCGACTCCGAAGGGGTTCCTCTTAACCACATCAAGCCCCACGGTGCCCTGTTCGCCATGCTCTCCAGAAGCGAGGAACTCATGGACGCCCTCTGCGACGTCGCAGAGCAATTCAAGGTGCCGGTCTACGGACTTCCGGGAACCTGCCACGAAACAACCGCGGTACGCCGGGGAATCCCTTTCGTCGGCGAACTGTATGTCGACCTTGACTACAACGCCGATGGCACCGTCATCGTCAACCGCTCAAGCCATGTATCCGGGATAGCACAAGCCGTTCAACGCACCCACAGGTACCTGGAGGAAGGAGCCATAGCTTCAGTCACGGGCGAAACCGTCAGAGTCAGGGCGGATACCATCTGCATCCACTCCGACCAGGCAAACTCCGTCGAACTGGCAACCGCAGTCCGGAAAGCCCTCAACGACTGATCCGCGCCCACCAAGCCCAATAAAGCCGGGTGCCCGATGAATTCTGGCACCCGGCGAAGCCGCAATGAGCGGGTCTCCCGCTCGATCAAGTGGAGAACCGAGGCCAATTTCCCGTTCACGAGTCACCAGGACCAGGTCCTGGACCATGCAGGCCGGAGTTAAACGCGTCCCGGGAAGGATTCGACTTTGGCGGGGTTCCGCTCAATGACGTCGCCCAGCCGCCGTCGATCCGGTCGAGAATCTCCCGGTCCAGGATCAGCTCGGCGGCTTTGACAGGGTCATCGAGATGCTCGGGCCGGCTCGCGGTCACGATTGCGGCGTTAGCGTCGGGGTTGACCAGGACCCTTGCCACGGCTGGCGATCTATTTTGGTGTGAGTACTTCCGGCAGCGTCTTTTCCAGCTTCGGGCTGGCGCCGTCACCACGATTTCCAAGGCCGCATGGGAGAGCGCGGAATGGCAAGTCCCGCCGCATCAATCGTCCCGCCTACCGATACGATTGATGCGGTGGGAAAACCAACCAGTGCAAACGGTCAAGTTTTGTCAACCGTCAGGGGCCAAACAGGGCCCCTGACCTGCGGAAACACTGTGCCCGAGGTGGGACTCGAACCGCATTCCGGGGCTTGAAAACACTCGAAAGTCTTGGAAACATACCGAGCACAGGAACGGGCTGTCGGGTCAGGCGATCTGGATCCGTTCGTCGCCGAGTTCAACCTCGACACGAAGCCGGCCACCGACTGCGTCAACATATTGCCGCAGCGTGTCGACCTGGGCGCGATCAATGTCACCGTGCTCGATACGAGAGACCCTGTTCTGGCTCACGCAGCCGTGCAGCCAACTCGACCTGCGTCAGATCCGAGGCTCCCCCGATCGTGTCGCCGATCCGTTCCATGGCGTCCCGGCGGGAAGCACGTGCATCCCCTGAAACTAGATGTCGCAAGATCCAACGATGGTGCTTGACACGTGAATCATCACCAACGGGATCACTTCCACCCCAGGCCCGAGTTTGGCGCGGTCAAGTACGAAGACGTCCGTGGAGGAACGAAACTACCTCGTGGAAGCCGCTTCCGGCAGGGCCCTGAGGAGTTCGCCACAGGTGTCCGAGTGCTCGCTCAACTGCCGACGGAGCGATCCACTCGCACGGTCGAGCGGCATCGCCGGCCTCAAAAGGGCCGGTCACGGAGAGAGCACCGTGTGCGGTCGGGGTCGGTGATCCACAGTGCCTGCTGGGACGTCTTAGCGAAGGCGGTGTCATCTGCAGCGACTACTTCGGGCTCCCTGCCCGGTCCGCGAAGATCAGCTGCTGGTCGCCCTTTGAGGCGAGCAAAAACCGGTTCTTGACGCGGGGCCATAGTCACGACAGCGACGGGTTCCCCGCCGCAGGCCCCTACTTAACCACGAACGACAATAAATAGACCAGCACCCAGGCCGTATTCAACCGGTCGAAGTAACACCTGATCGTGGAGGTGTTGGATGCCGTTACAAAATCGTCAAAAGGGGCCGTTCATGATTACTGACGGCCTACCCAGCCCTCGGCCAAAGACTTCGCTCCGCCCCTGATGCTTCGGGAGAGTTGCTCCTTTCTGAATGGGTTACGTCCGAGCAGGGGCGATACGCGGATGGTGGACCTTCGTTCAGTGTCTCGACAACTGCCCCGGCCTGTGGCAGGGACAAAATGATTTTTTATCAAGGCGTAACTTTGATAGGCCGGCAAACGATTACACATGTGTCATATTTTTTTCAAACCCGGGTTGCCCGGAGAGGTCTCACACCATGTTCCGCGACCGCCCTTCGCCGCGCCCCGCGCTGCGCGTTACTGCTGCGCGCCGCCGCGGAATCGTCAATCTTCCAGTCCTCACCCTCTTGACCGTCCTCGGTCTCGCCGCCGGAATCCCTGTGGCAACGGCAGACGCCACACCCTCTCTCTCGAGTCTCTCGAGCAGCCCTGATCAGGGCAATCACGCCATGGGTTCGACCGTCCGCGCCCACCAGCTCTCATCTGGCACATTGCCGGGATCGGTTACTGCTTCCACTGCCCCGGTCGGCGCCCCGGGCATGGACGTCAGCAGCTGGCAAGGCACCGTCGACTGGGGCGCTTCTGCCGCCAACGGTGCGAAATTCGCTTACGTCAAAGCGACCGAGGGCACCGGGTATACCAACAACTACTTCGGCAGCCAGTACAACGGTTCGTACGACGCCGGCCTCCTTCGGGGCGCCTATCACTTCGCCCGCCCGGACCTATCCGACGGCAAGACGCAGGCGAACTTCTTCGCCGACAACGGCGGTGGCTGGTCCCCCGACGGCCGCACGCTGCCGCCGCTGCTGGACATCGAATATGACCCGTACGGCAGTATCTGCTACGGCCTGAGCCAGGCAGCCATGTCCCAGTGGATCCTTGACTTCGCCAACACAATGCAGGCCCGTACCGGCCGTCCGCCGGCGATCTACACCACCACGGACTGGTGGAGCCAATGCACCGGCAACAGCTCCGGTTCCGGCAGCGAACCCCTGTTCATCGCCAACTACTCATCCTCGGCAGGGCCGATGCCGGCCAGCTGGAGCAACTACACTCTCTGGCAATACGCCGACAGCGGCGCCTTCCCGGGTGACCAGGATGTCTTCAACGGCTCCTTGGACCAGCTCTCACGGTTCGCCGCCGGCTCTGCGTTCACCGACGTCGGACCAGACAACGGGTTCTACAGCCAGATCAGCTGGATGGCCTCCACAGGCCTGTCCACCGGCTACCCCGACGGCACCTACCGCCCGCTGAACTCCGTCAACCGCGACGCGATGGCTGCCTTCCTCTATAGATACGCGGGCAGCCCGGCCTACACCCCGCCGGCCACCTCCCCGTTCACCGACGTCGCCACTACCGACCCGTTTTACAAGGAAATCTGCTGGCTCGCGTCCACACGGATAGCCACCGGCTACCCCGACGGAACTTTCCAGCCGGGCCAGCCGGTAAACCGGGATGCCATGGCAGCCTTCCTCTACCGCTTCCAAGGATCACCCGCATACAGCCCACCGGCCACCTCCCAGTTCACCGACGTCGGCCTCACCGACCAGTTCTACAAAGAGATCAGCTGGCTTGCCTCCACCGGTATCAGCACCGGCTACCCGGATGGGACCTTCCGGCCGCTGGACCCGGTGCACCGCGACGCCATGGCCGCGTTCCTCTACCGCTTCCGCAACACCTTCCATGGCTAGGCAGCGACCATGACCTCACCGACCCGCAGAAGAACCGAAAACGCCGTCGTGACCTCGCGCGCACTCATCCCCTTTTCCCGACTCGCGGCGCTAGCGCTGCCAACGCTCCTGGTGCTGGGACTGAACCTCAGTGTCCCGACCGCGGCTTTTGCCTCGGAGCACGCCGCAACGGCGGCATCCACCACCGCGGACAGCAACCCGTCACCGGACCGCCACGGCGCGCAGGTGCCAGCCCAACTCAAAGGCCACCGCCATGCACCCGTATGCGGTACCGCCCAACCCGGCCGGGCCGCTTGCAACTCGGTGGTCGACCTGGACGTGAGCGGGCAGGTGAGCCCGGACATCTCCCCCTACGGCTACGCTCCGGCCGACCTTCAGTCCGCCTACGGGTTGCCCGGCGGGGCGGCGGGAACAGGTAAAACCGTGGCCGTCGTCGACTCGTACAATGACCCGAATGCCGAGTCCGATCTCGGCCTTTACCGCAGCAAGTACGGCCTGCCGGCCTGCACCACCGCGAACGGCTGCTTCCGGAAGGTCGACCAGCGCGGCGGAACGAATTACCCGGCGATGGACCAAGGCTGGGCGCAGGAAATATCGCTGGACCTGGACATGGTCTCCGCCGCGTGCCCGGGCTGCAATATCCTGCTCGTCGAAACCGACTCCACGTACATGGATGACCTCGGGCGCGGAGTCAACACCGCGGTCAGCCTGGGCGCCAATGCGGTCTCCAACAGCTACGGCAACAGCGAATACAACAGCGAACCAGCCTACGACAAGGCCTACTACAACCATCCCGGGATCCCGATCACAGTCAGCACCGGGGACGCCGGCTACAACTTCGGACCGGAGTACCCGGCCACGTCGCCCGACGTGATAGCTGTCGGAGGAACCAGCCTGGTCCAGAACCCGGACACCGGCGTGTGGACCGAGAGTGCCTGGCACGCGGGAGGCAGCGGCTGCTCGGCCTACGAAACCAAACCCGTCTGGGAGCGCGACCCAGGATGCAGCAGTCGGACGGAAGCGGACATTGCCGCGGTCGCGGACCCCTCGACCGGGGTCTCGATCTATGACAGCATCCCGGACCAGAACGGCCTCAACGGCTGGGAAGTCATCGGCGGCACGAGCGCCGCCGCTCCCATCATCGCCGCCGCCTACGCGCTGACCGGCAAGCCCACCACCGATTACCCTGCCAAACTTCCCTACACGGCACCCACCGGCCTGTTCGATCCCGGCAACGGCAGCAACGGCACCTGCAGCATTGCCTACCTCTGCAACGCCCAGACCGGCTACGACGGCCCCACCGGCACCGGAACACTCCGTGGTTTGCGCGCCATCGCCCCGCGGCAGTGCAATTTCACCGACGTCCTCGTCGTCGACCCGTTCTCCTCGGATATGTGCTGGATGTCTTCGGTCGGGATCTCCACCGGATATCCCGACGGAACGTACAAGGCCACCACACCGGTGGCCCGGGACGCGATGGCCGCGTTCATGTACCGGCTGAAAGGCTCCCCTGCCTATACGCCTCCGACGACATCCCCGTTCACCGACGTGGCACCGACGGACCCGTTCTACAAAGAAATCAGCTGGCTATCGACCAACGGTATCGCCACCGGTTACCCGGACGGCACCTACCGACCGCTCGACTCTGTGCACCGGGACGCCATGGCCGCGTTCCTCTACCGCCTCGCCGGGTCGCCGAGCTACGCGCCCCCGGCCACGTCTGCATTCACCGACGTGGCGACGACGGACCCGTTCTACAAGGAGATCAGCTGGCTGGCTTCCACCGGGATCAGCACCGGATACCCCGACGGCACTTTCAGGCCCGGCAGCCCGGTGAACCGGGACGCGATGGCGGCATTCATGCACCGGTACAGCAACGCGTTTCCCAACAACTGACCCGCCCGGCGGGTGAACTCGCCCGGAAGGCGCTGCCAGCACAGCAACCCAAGACCGGCGTTGCGCACATAAGAACGAAGGCCTGAACCGGACACGAAGGACCACCGGCTACGGCATCAACCACCCTGGCGGTGCGTTGTCCGGACGCCAGGTGCTCACCCAAAACGACGGCACCGGATGCCCTCAGCATTCCGGATTCGATCGCTCCTTGACCGCCTTTGCCAGACACATCCAGGTCGACCGTCCACCGTACGCGGACCGCACGCCGATCGCCCATCTGAGCAGGACGGGTTGCCGACCGAAGGGCAAGAAGATCGTCCTGCCCGGGCCTTCAAGCAGCGGCAAAACACACCTCGCCGTCGACCTGGAAATCCGGGCTTCTGCGCGATACCGCCCTCGGCTCGCTCCCGTCGGGACCCTTGAACCGGAACCTGGAACGCGAGCGTCGGGCCCTTCACTTTTTCGCAATCCACGCCGGTGTATAACGACGATTCCAGGGATCATCAGACCTGTCACCAGCAACGCAAAGACAAAATTCTTGCCCTTCGCATTCGAAGCGGGCGAACGCGAACATGTTCATCGCCGAGATGGCTACGGTTGGTCACTCTCTCACGCGGGTCCAATGTGCGCGGGAAGCTCCCAAGTTCGATCGGCCGCATTTCCGCAGGACGTCGCATCCGGTAGTAGATACCGTGGGTCGGTAGTGAAGTCCGCACCTGGAAGGCCCACGCTCTTGCAGCCGAGGGGCTTGTTGAGGCCCTGTGACGAGACGGTGGATGCCTCTGTGGTCAAAGAGGCAGTACCCGTATGAAGGCCCGGGCTTACCATGCAGGTTAGATCCTCTTGTTTGGCTGACTGTGGCCGGCAGAACTTTTCCGGCCGGGCGTAACTTTTCGGGTCTCAGTAACGATTACATAGCCAGGGGTTGGGACCCTGCACCCTTCCGGGTGTTCACTTTGTTTGGCCTTGGAGGTCTCATGTCATTCTTCACCGCGCTGCTCACCAGCAAGGTCGCCGCCGGCGCACTGGCCGCCGGAACCCTAGCCGTCGGGGGAACTGCTGCCGCCGCCTACACCGGGAGCCTGCCCACACCGCTGCAGCAGAGCGCCCACAACCTGGTCGGCGCGCCGGCGCCGGCAGCTTCGGCCGCCCTGGCAACCCGGGCAACCCCCACGGACACCACCACCGAAGCCACCGAGAAGGCAACGGCCACGGATAGCCCCTCGGCGACCCCGGTCGGCCCTGATGCAACGGGACCGGCAGCCTACGGGCTCTGCCAGGCCTTCACCCGCGGCGGACTGGACAGCTCATCGACCGCTTACAGGTCCCTGACCATCGCAGCCTCCGGCGCATCGGACATCGCTGCCTACTGCGCCGCCGTTGTCTCACCGGGAGAGTCCGCAAGCCACCGCCCGGCCGAAACCGGCGCTGGCGCGGCCACCGCCCACATTCCTGCCGACGCCGCCGGACACGTCCCCGCAGCACCTAAGCTGCCCGTTCAGGCAGTTGTCCCGTCCGCGCCGCAGTTGCCGGCCCAGGAAGTCGTTTCGGCGACACCGCAGCAGGCCGCCGGCACCGCGCACAAGCCTGCCACGGCCGGCCGGCCGTAGGGGAAGTTGCCTGCATTTGCTGCTGGTCGGGGACGCCACTGGGGGCGTCCCCGACCAGCAGCACGCGAAGGCGTGGAAAGGGCCGACGGGTCCGGACCGTCCTGCCTGGTTGGATAGAGTGGCTGCCGGGGGTGGTTGGTGAAGACATCGGTGACAGACGGGACGGGTTTGGCACGAATAGACCCGGATGCGTTGTTCGTTGATGCCTACCGGGAGTACTCGCCCGGGGTCTGCGGGTATTTGCGGACCCGCGGGGTGGAGGATCCCGAGGCTGTGACCCAGGACGTTTTTCTGGCCCTTTACCCGCGACTCGGGGACCTCCGGGGCGGCCCAGCAGGGCTGCGGACGCTGGTCTTCACTATCGCCCATGCCCGGGCCGTGGATTCCCACCGCAGCAGAGGCCGGACACCGGTCTCGATTGAATATGACCCCGCCTGGGATCCTCGTCTCACGGAGTCGGCTGAAGAACAGGCCCTCGAGGGGATGGCCGATGGACTCGCGCTGCTGAAAAACCTGACCGAAGATTACCGGGAGGTTCTCGCCCTGCGGATCATCGCCGAACTGTCCCTGGAGTCCACCGCCCGGATCATGAACAAAACACCGGGCGCCATCAAGCAACTGCAGCGCCGCGCGCTGGCCCGCCTCAAGGAAGCCCAGCAGGAATCGAAAGGCCAGGGTAGATCGTGACCACCAATGATTTCCGCAGCGCCGAAGAAGTGCACGACCGGCAGATCGTCGAGGACCTGCTGGCCGAAACCGGTATGGACCCCGCCGACGCAGGAGAACTGAAGCCCGCCCTGATGCACGTCCGCGGCGTCGCGCACGGCCCGCGGCCGATACCCCGGGGTGAATTCGCCGCCCTGCTGGCAAGCCTGGATACCGGACCAACCATGGCCCCGGAAACAGGCACCCTCTCCAGCCTCGAAACCCGGCGCCGGAAACGGCACACCCGGCTGGTCATCGCCGCCACCGCGCTCTCGCTCACCGTGGGAGCCGGCGCAGCCGCCGCCGCCGTGAACCCGGATTTTCGCGACACCGTCCAAAAGACCGTCACCACCCTCATCAACACCCTCACGTCCACTCCGAACGACCGGCCACCAGGCACACCGGGGCCCGTTGACAGCCCCGCACCCGCTACGTCCGGCCAACCGACACCGCCCGGCAAAGCCGTGCCGGGCGGACCCACAGCGACGCCGCGGGCAAGCTCCGTCCCGCACCGGGACGAAACTGTGCCAGGTCCTCAAACCAACTCTGGCCGGCATGGCCCCCCGGTCACCGAACACCCGGCACACCCTGCACCGGTTATGCCCCAGCCAGCGGTGCCCGCGCCCGCACCCCCTGTCCCTGCGTCCGCGCCCGCAACCCCTGTCCCTGCGCCCGCGCCCGGCAGCCAAACCACGTCCCACCCCGGACGCCCCTAAAAACGCTGCCGCTGCGCCGACCGGGGACGAGCGCCGGCATCGCAGGTGATCTTGGCCGAACTTAGATTCGTAAACGCAGAAAAATCGAGGGAAGAGGGGGAACGATGGACCGCGCCGGGAGCAAGGCCCTGACAGTGCCCGCAAGCAGACAAGTACCCCACGCCACAGAGCCCCCCGACCCCAGTCCCCGGCGGCTCTTCAACGATCACATGCCGGCACCCTTCAGGCCCTACAAGAGCACCTTGATCGGGTTCGTCGACCCGAAGTTTGAGCGGGTACTGGAACTGGCCCGGACCCATCTACAGAGCGCAGGCACCCAAGAGGGAATGCTGAAGGTTTGTTTGACACTTTCCCTGTGAGTGATGATCAACGATGACTTGGCTCCTTATCGCGCCTCGGCATTGTTCACAATGAGAATACATAGGTTGCACGCCACGGTTACAAACGGTGCGCCTGCCTAGAACCGAGGTAGCCCGACAGTGCAACCGCACATATTCAGCTGGCTTCTGGCCCCCTTAGTCTCTATTCGAATGTTGTGCAGACCACAATGTGCGCGGCTGCCATTACTGCCGGCGATCGGATCCCAGAGGGCCGACTCGAGTTCAAGGAAAGATGGAATTTGACCACCTCAACAACGGGCCAAGCCCAAAGCGGCGGACTTGAGGTCCGCTCTATCGACTACGTCCCGTTGGACGAGCGACACGGAAAAGTCTCCAGTATTGGGCCACTGTGGTTCATGAGCAACGCGCAGATCGCCACGCTGGCAGTGGGCCTCATCGGCGTCACCACCGGCGGCAACCTGGCCTGGTCCCTGATCGCGATCGCCGTCGGCGTGCTCGTCGGGACCCTCTTCATGGCGGCCCACTCATCCCAAGGGCCTCAACTGGGTCTGCCTCAGATGATCCAGTCCCGCCCGCAATTCGGATACGTCGGCGCTCTCCTGGTCTGGCTTTTCGCCTACCTCCAGTACGCCGGCTTCAACATCTTCAACACTGTGCTGGCCGGGCAGGCCATCGCCGGCTCCGTTCACGTCGGTTCGGACAACCTTTGGTTCTGGGTCGTGACGGTCGTTGCCGTCGTCGTCGCCCTTTTCGGATATGACCTGATCCACCGCTTCGAGCGCTATCTGACGTACCTCACGATCGCGATGCTCGCACTGCTGACCATAGCGGCACTCACCAGGCTCGACCTCCCTGCCGGCGCGCTTAACCTCGGGGACTTCCAGCCGGTGCCTTTCCTCGCCCAGTTGGGCGTTGCCGCGGGTTACCAGATTTCCTGGGCGATTTATGTTTCGGACTACTCCCGGTACCTTCCCCCGAGCGCCGCACGCCGAACGTTCAGCTACACCTTCTGGGGCAGCGCGCTCGGCGGAATCTGGGTGATGTTCCTCGGAGCGTTCATTGCCTCTTCCGCGGGCAAGGACTTCGACACCATTGGATCTATCCAGGCGACGGCGGACAAGCTCTTCGGCGGGTTCGGCTCGATCGCGCTCTTCATCGCTGCCCTCGGCCTCGTCTCCGTAACGGCGCTGAACATGTACGGCGGCTCGCTGACCCTCATCTCCTCGATCGACAGCCTCAAGAAGATCAAGCCGACCCTCAAGCTGCGGATCGTCACCATCGCTATCACCGCCGCGATCTCCGTGGTCCTCGCCAACATCGCCTCCGAGGACTTCCTGGCCAACTTCAACGACTTCCTGCTGCTGGTGCTGTACTTCTTCATCCCCTGGACCGCAGTGAACCTCATGGACTACTTCGTGGTCAGGAAGGGCCACTACGCCATCGCCGAGATCTTCAAGCCCAACGGCATTTACGGCCGCTGGGGATGGCCTGGCATCATCTCGTACCTCGTCGGCTTCGCGGTGATGATTCCCTTCTTCTCCGCTGGAAAGCTCTTTGTCGGTCCCGTGGCCGAGGCGATGAGTGGTGCAGACATCTCCCTGTTCATCGGGCTGCCCGTGGCAGCCGTGCTCTACTGGCTTCTCGCGCGTAAGACGAATGTCGCGGCCGAAAACGAGGTTGCGGAATCCGGCGAAGCAGGCCTCGACATCGCGGCCCACGAGCACGTGATGCCGTAGCACCGCGGTCCGCTAACGGACGACGGCGCCGCTCCCCACCGCGGGGGGCGGCGCCGTCGTGCGCCGTCGTGTTTAACCCGCCGCCTGACCCGGCCAGGTTCAGCGCCCTGGAGCGTTGATGGGTGGCAGCCCGTCGAGGATCCCGCGAGCGTCTTGCCCGATGATCGGTGGGGCCGGAGTTGATGATCCGTCGGCCCCGAAGGCGATCGTCGCCGCGCGGAGCGGGCGCAAGGCCTGACGAGCTTTCTGATAGTGCAGCCGGTGGTTTCCTAGCCCCCGGCGTGTCCCTCGCTCTTTCGGGTGGGAGTCCCAACTCCGGGCCATCAGCTTGGGACCGCTTCACCACACCTGCCGGCGAAGGAGGTGTCTGTCGATCGGGCTGGCGCCGCGCTGCAAGTCAAGCGGGGCGTACCAAAACCACCGGAGCCGCGGACCGGGAGAGTATCCCCGTCCGCCGCTGTCTTCGATCCCCACCGGGGATCCCTACGGGGCTTGCCACCCCGCGCAGCCACCACAGGCCCGTGCCAATATCACCGGCGCGCTCACAACGGCAGGCTAGCGCTGGGTGCTCCCGGTCACTGCGCCCCAGCCCACAACCGGCACAATGAGCATCCAACGAACGGCCCGGAGCCAGCCCCCGCAACCCGCGCGGCAGGAAAGCCGGCCCCTGCACAATGGCCAGGACGCCGGGACGGATACGCCCGGACCATTACGGACTCGCGATCACGGCCTGAGCGCCCTGATTCTTCTCGGTCTCACCCTCGCCGTGGTGTCCTGGTTCGGGCCCGGGCTCCTACGCGCCGCGAACCCGATCCGGGACACAGGCCTGCCGCTGCTGGCGAACGAAGGAACAGGCGAGCATTTGGCGGCCACCCCGCCGGCGACTGGTCGGTGTTTGTCAACGGCACCCGATCGGAGGACAAACCCGACACCGTCGTCCTGCACCCGAAGGAAGAAATCGCACTCGTACAGGGGATCTCCCCCGTACCAGTCCCGGCCACGTACGCCTTCCCCGCCAACCTGGACACGCCCGTGCCCTGACCTCAGCGGGCAGTTTGTGGCGACGAGTCCTGCAAGCGCTGAGGAGGTTATTTGCAGACGGTGGTCATCGGCGCCTGGATGGGGCTTCGGTCGAAGGAAGAATTAGTAGCCTGGCCGACGGCACTACCGTGAGCTAGACCGCCGGGACCGGCCCTCATTGGATTCCGTCGACTGTCGCATAAGCCGAACCTTTCGCGGGCTGGAAGGATTAGCCGGACTACAGGCAATCACTCCCTTGTGGCCAACGGCTCCTCGGCACTTTTCGAAAGCCCGCACCGTGCTGAGGAGTTCAGCACTCAAGAACCTTCGTCACCAATTGCTAAGCGCCGGCCCGCACCGACGTGTGTGCTCCGGTTGAATACGACACCTGGGCCCCGTGTTCCTGCATGAGCCGGGCCAGTATCCTGCCGTCGTGGCCAAATCACGTCGCCGGCTTTAGAGGACTCCTGCCGTGACGAGTTGCGCGCGGCCTTCTTCGAGCCGGTACGCGACGGCGATCACGGCCGTGGAGGAGTTGTTCGCAGCGGCGGAGATCACCTGAGAACTTTCTAGCAGCCGGTCCACGGTCTGCTTGGCGTGTTCGACGACCATGTCATTGACGTCCGTTTTATCTTCCCGGAGCGACGTCAACACCGAGGGGGTAATGCGTTCGACAAGATCCCGGATGAACCGCGGGGGCATCTGCCCGGTCTCCACTGCGTCCTTGGTGGCGGTCACGGCGCCGCAGCTGTCGTGTCCCAGGACAACAATCAGCGGGACATTGAGCACCGAAACGCTGTACTCGAGGGAACCGAGGACCGCGTCGTCGAGCACATGCCCGGCCGTGCGGACCACAAAGGCGTCACCGAGGCCGAGGTCGAAGATGATCTCCGCGGCCAGGCGGGAGTCTGAGCAGCCGAAGATGACCGCGAAGGGGTTCTGGGTGTTCACCAGTTCGCTGCGCCGCGAGGCGCCCTGGTTCGGGTGCAGGGCGGCCCCGGAAACAAAACGTTCGTTGCCTTCGCGCAGGCGCTGCCAGGCTTCGGACGGGCTGATCAGATTAGTCACCCTACTTACTTTACGGTTCCGACCGGGACTGCATGAAAGCGACCATTCGCCTTGCGGGTCTGGGGTTGTGCGCACAACCCTCATTTTGCCTTCGTCGAGTCGCCCGCCACCCGCACACCGGCGAACTTCTGGCCACAAGGTGACGAGCGCTTCACAATTCCTTGCGGCGAGTGGGTCCCCTCGATCCGGTTGGCGAGGTTGGGCCTGTCCAGCATGTGTTACTGCTTATCCCCTGTCCACTACTACCTTCGCCCCCCGCCGGGGTCTTTCCGCACCGCAGCCACTTCACCGCCGTGCCGGTTCCAACCCTCACCAGGACAACCTAGCGTTGGGTGTTTCCGAGCAAGTGATCGCCCAGCAGCCCCAGTTCCCCTCTGCGGGGGAGTCCTTCCCAGTCGCCCGCCGTGCTGACCGCGAAAGCACCGGCCAGGACACCGCGCTGCAGACGCTCGGCAAGGTCGTCGCCGTCGAGCAGTGCGGACAGGTAACCGGCGGTGAAGGCGTCGCCGGCCCCCACTGTGTCAATACTGGAGACGGGCACTGCCTGCTTCTCAAGACAACCGGCGGCGGTGTAGACGCACGCTCCATCTGCTCCCCGTTTGACCACGACCTCCCGCACTCCGCGATCCAGGAGTCCGGCCGCCATGGAAGCCTCTGCCCCTGATCCGCCATTTCCGGTGCCCCGCGGGGACCCATGATTGGAATTGAGCAGATCAAGTTCGTCCTCGGAAGCAATCACGATCCCGGCGTGCCGGACGATGGGGGCGAGGGCCGTGCGCGCCTCATCCCGGGACCAAAGCTTGCTGCGGTAATTGACGTCCAAAGAAACCAGAATCCCTTCCCGGGCGGCACGTTCAGCCGCGTATTCCACGGCTTCCAGCGGCAGCGGTCCCAGGGCGGCAGTGATCCCGGTCAGATGCAGGACCTTGGCACCGGCGTCGAGCGCCGACTCAATGTCGTCCCTTCGGAGAGTGGAACCGGCCGAACCTGCCCGGTAGTAGTAGGCTCGGCTGATGTCCGCTGTGCGCTGTTCGAGGAACATGACCCCGGTGCCGCGGGTCAGGTCCACCCGGTGCCGCACGCCGAGCCCCTCGGAGCGCAATTGTCGCAGAATGAAATCACCGTGCGGGTCTGCCCCCAGAACCCCGGCCCACGTCACGGTGTGGCCGAGCCGCGCTATGCCAACGGCCACGTTCGATTCGGCTCCGGCGACGTGCATGCCAAGGCTCCCGCCCGCCGACAGCGGGCCGGGACTCCTCAGCGAGACCATGGATTCGCCGAACGTGAGGAGGTCGACGGCGGCACTCAAGGCCGCTTGCCTTCCCCGTGACGCGCAGCAAGGGCAACGAAAGCACGGGCGCGGTCGCGGAGGGCGTTTAGGTCACCGCCGGACGCAGCGTCTCCGACGAGCGGCCCTCCCGGGCCAACTGCGATGGCGCCGGCCTCCCAGAAGGCAGGAGCTTCCTTGAGACCGACGCCGCCGACCGCGACGAACGGGGTCCGTGGAAACGGGTCACGGAGCGCTTTGAGGTACGACGGGCCACCAAGCGAGGCCGGGAAGAGCTTCACCGCGGTCGCGCCGCGGGTCATCGCCCCATGCGCCTCGCTGGGGGTCAACGCGCCGGCGAGGACAGGCAGCCCGAGGCTGGCACCGGCCTCGATGGACCCGGCCAGGGCCGGCGTGACAATGAACTGGCCGCCGGCCGCGACCACGTCATGCACGTCATGCTCCGTAAGAACCGTTCCGGCTCCCACGAAGCAGGACTCCGGTGCGGAAGCACGGATGCGCGTGATAGCCCCGAGGGCGTCCGGCGTCGTGAGGGCGACCTCAACGTAGCAAAAACCCTCCTCCATGACAGCCAGTGCGGCTTCCGCCGCTGCGCTTCCGTCCGTACCACGCACGATCGCCACGAGCCTGGACTCGCTGAGTCCGTCAAGAAACTGTTCTGGAGTCATGTCCCTCACCATTCTGCGAAGGAGCCGTCGGAATGGCGCCACACGGGACCGCGCCATGCATGCCCCTGTTTGTCGGCGGCGCGGACCACGGCCTCGTCGATTTCGAGACCGAGGCCCGGCCCGGTCAGGCGTTCAATGTGCCCGTCCACGAACTTCAGCGGCGCCTTGTCCAGCACATAGTCCAGAACCTCGGCACCCCGGTTGTAGTGAATGCCGATGCTCTGCTCCTGGATCAGGAAGTTGGGCGTCGCGAAGCCCACCTGCAGGCAAGCCGCCAAGGCGAGCGGGCCCAAAGGGCAATGCGGGGCGAGCTGGACCTCGTAGATTTCGGCCAGAGAAGCGATCTTGCGGACCTCGGTGATGCCGCCGGCGTGGGAGAGGTCCGGCTGGGCCACAGCGATACCCGCCTGCAGCGCAGGCAGGAATTCCTGCCTGCTGTAGAGACGCTCGCCCGTTGAGACCGGCGTCGTGGTGGAGGAGGTGAATTCGCGCAGGAGGTGAGTGTTTTCCGGGACCACCGGCTCTTCAAGGAAGAAGGGCCTGTACGGTTCCAGCAGCGGAGCAATCCGGCGCGCGTTGGCGAGGCTGAACCTGCCGTGGAAGTCCACCGCCACGTCGCGATGGTCCCCCAGAACTTCGCGGGCGGCGGCAACCCGGCGAATGACGCCGTCGATCTCCGCTACTGAGGCGACCGGGCTCATCCGGCCGCTGGCGTTCATCTTGACCGCAGTAAGGCCTACTTCAAGCTGGGCGCTAATGGCATCCGCAACTTCGTTTGGCTCATCGCCGCCCACCCAGCCGTACATCCGGATCCGATCACGCACGGGGCCGCCCAGGAGCTGATGGATCGGAGCGTTGAAATGCTTGCCGGCGATGTCCCAAAGCGCCTGGTCCAGGCCCGAAACCGCGCTAGCCAGGATCGGTCCGCCGCGGTAGAAGGACCCCTTGGTCATGACCTGCCAGTGATCTTCTATCCGGAGCGCATCGTTTCCAATAAGCACCTCCGAAAGCTGCTCGACGGCGGTCCGCACCGTTTCACTGCGACCCTCACAACTGGCCTCTCCCCACCCGACGATTCCACTCTCGGTCTCGATCCGGACGAACAACCAGCGCGGAGGCACAAGGAAGGTTTCGATCCTGTTGATTCGCGTCATGCTGCGCCTAGCCTTTGGTCGCGCCGGCAGTCATGCCGGAAACGATGTATTTCTGCGTGAAGAGCGCGATGATCATGATCGGGATGGTGACTACAGTGGCCGCCGCCATGAGCCCGCCCCAGTCGATGCTGGCATAGGACACAAAATCGAAGATCGCGACCGGGAGGGTCTTTGTCTTGGAACCCGAGAGAACCAACGCGAACATGAAGTTGTTCCAAGAAAAAATGAACGACAAGATTCCTGCCGTGGCCATGCCGCCAACGGAGAGCGGCAGCGTGATGCGGCGGAACGCGCCGATCGGCGTGAGTCCATCCACTTGGGCCGACTCCTCGAGCTCAATCGGCAGGGAGTCGAAGTAACTCATCATGATGTAAACGATCAGCGGCAGAGCCACGAACATGTGGCTGAGGATCAGCACTTCGAACCCGCCGACCATCTTCAAGTTCGAGAAGACGTAGTACCAAGGCACCAGAAGCGATACGCCCGGGATAACTCGGGCCATCAGGACCACGAGGGCTGAGCGATGCATGGTGAAGCGGCTCATCGCGTAGGCGGCAGGGACTCCGAGGATCAGTGAGAGCGCCGTTGAGACGAACGCCACCCAGAAGCTGTTGAAAATGAAGACGAAGTAGTTGTTGCGCTGCAGCACGTTCGCGTAGTTCTCGACCGTGGGCGTGAACAGGAAGGACTTGCCGGCGTCGTAGATGTCCACGTTGGTTTTGAGGGAGGCCAGCAGCATCCAGAGCAGCGGCGCGACGAGGAACAGCACCACGGCAATAAGCGCAGCCACGCGGAACATTTTGTATGCACGGGTGCGTACCGGCTTCCGACGGCGATTAGCCGTTCGGGGGCCTGAGCCGGTGGTGCGGGATTCGGTCAGGACGGTCATTTACTTACCGCTTTCTTGCGCATGGTCAGCAGCCACATGGCGCCGATGATGATCATGAAGAACAGGATCAAAACTGCGGAGGACAACCCGTACTGGTTGTAGTCGAAGCTCAGTCCGTAGGCGTAGACGTTCAGGGTCTCTACCTCGTGGAAGGAACCGCCGCCCTTGCCCTTGGTGGCATACAGGATGTCAAAGGTCTTCAGCGCATCAATGCCCCGCAGCAGTATGGCAACGATCAGGGTGGGCATCATAAGGGGCAGGGTGACGAAGAAGAACCGCTGGACCGCGTTGGCACCGTCCACCCGGGCGGCCTCGTCCGGTTCATCGGATAAGGACGTGAGGCCGGCAAGAAGTATGAGCACCACCATGGGGGTCCACTGCCACACGTCCATGAAGATGGTGGTGGGAAGCGCTGAATCCTGCCCGGACAGCCACGGCTGCGGTGGAACGCCGACGAGGCCCAGCAACTGGTTGGCGAAGCCGATGTTCGGATCCAAGATCAGCCGCCACATCATACCCACGGCCACAGGAGTGGCGACGAGCGGCAGGAGGATGGCAACTCGCACCCAACGCTCGCCGCGAAATGGGCGCCACAACAGCAGGGCGATGCCCATACCCAGCACGACTTCGCAGGCCAGCGCAACGCCGGTGAAGGACAGGGTTCTTCCTACGGCAGGCCAGAAGCGTTCCGCGTCTGCGAGGACGGTGACGTAGTTCTGCAGCCCTACAAACTCCGAGGCGGACCGGACGGAACCTTGTGAATCCGTCAGACTCAGGTAAAGCGTCCAGGCGAGGGGGAAGACGATCAGTATCCCGACAAAAATCATGGCAGGGGCCGCGAAGAGCCACTTGCGGTGCCGGTTGGCCCAAGCCGAGAAAGGCTCACGGGCGCCGGGAGCGCGGAGGGCGCGGCGGGAAGGCGCGGCGGGGGGAGCAGTTTGTACAGACATGGCTCACCTAAGAGTTGGGGGTGAAAGGCCGGCCCGGCCAGACGGCGGCCGGGCCGGCGGGCACTAAGGCTATTTCTTTTCGCTGTCCAGGAACTTTTGGAATTCGCTGTTGGCTTTCTCAGCTGCCGCCGAGGCATCGGCTCCGGTGATCGTGGAAACGATCGGTGTGCCTACGATTTCGCGGGCCTTGCCTACCGTGATGACCTCGGGACGGTCGTGCCCGACGCCGTTCTTGGCGCTGGCGGCGATGGCCTCCGCAAGGTCCTTCGGATAGGTCGACGTACCTGCCGGATCAGCCCAGACCGAGGAGCGCGCTCCCGGCACGCCGGCCTTCTGTGCGGCCAGGGTGCGTTCCTTACTCGTAGCCCACTGGATGAATTTCCAGGCGTTGTCCTGGTTGGTGGAGGCCTTATTGACGGCCAAGCCCCACGAGGCGATGTTGTAAGGCTTGGAACCTGCCGGGCCAGCGGGCAGGGCTGCGAAGCCGACATTGTCGGCAACCTTGGACTTGGCCGGGTCTGTCGCGTTCTTGTAGAGCGAGTCCGCCTCGGTGTAAAAGGCCGCCTTACCCTGGGTGAAGATCGCCATGGCCTCGGGCCAGCTCATGTCGGTGCTGACGTTCTTCGGGCCGTAGTTCTTGATCAGGCCGCCGTAGAACGAATACGCCTTTTTGGCGGCGTCGCTGCCGACGGCCGACTTGCCGCTCGCGTCGACGAAATCGCCACCGAAGCTGTACAGGAAGCTGGAGAACTGGGTGACGGCAGCGGACTTGTTGGTGCGGGCCACAAAACCCGCGGTGCCCGGCGAGGAGGTGGAGATAGCCTGGGCTGCGGCCTGGAGCTCGTCCATGGTCTTGGGAACCTCAAGGCCCGCGGCCTTCAGCAGGTCCTTGCGGTAGTAAAGCACTTCGCGTTCGGTAATGATGGGGACGCCGACCACCTTGCCATCAACCGTGCTTGCCTTGACCGGGCCATCCTGGTAATCCTTCCAGTCCCAGCCGGCATCCTGGGAAACCTTGCTGGTCAAGTCGGCGAGATAGCCGTTCTTGGCGAAAGCCTTGCCCTCCTGCAGCGGGCGGTACATCATCACGTCAATCTCGTCACTGCCTGCGTTGAGCTTGACGTTGTACTGATCCGAGAGCTGGTCTTCGCCTAGCTGGGTGAGTTCGACCTTGAGCCCTGTGGACTTCTCGAATTCCGGAATCGCAGCTTTGATTCCCTCGGTCCAGACATGGTTGGCCAGCGTGACCCGGACGGTCCCTGCTGCCTTGTTGTCGCTGCTGCCGCTGCCGCCGCTGCCGCCGCATGCGGTCAGGCCCAGCGATAGGACTGCGGCAGCTGCCGCATATTTCACAATTGAACGCCGCTTCATTACGACTCCCCGTTTAGTGTTCAGAGCCGGACACCATCATCCGGCCAACCGCAGATGTACCTATACATCTGCTCCGGATGAGAGCTTAGAGAAATAAAGCATACTTAAACAAGACCTTGGCGCCCACCGGTATGATTTATTTATGGAAAACCCCAAGACGGAGCCCACGCCAGACCTTCATTCGGCGCTGGTCCAGAACCTGGGGCTTGCCATCGCCGAGGGGACGCTCCACGCGCACTCAGTCCTGCGCCTGGATAAATTGGAAAATGAACACAACGTGTCCCGCTCAGTGGTCCGGGAGGCCACACGGGTGCTTTGCTCGATGGGCATGTTGGAATCACGGCGGCGCCTCGGCACCGTGGTGCAACCCGAAGAATCCTGGAACCTTTACGACCCGCAGGTCATCCGCTGGCGACTCGCGTCTTCCAGGAGACTTAACCAACTACAGGCGCTTAACGAACTCAGAGGTGCGATCGAGCCGCAAGCCGCCCGGCTCGCGGCCGGGCGCGCCTCGTTGGATGCCGGCAGTGATCTGGTGTCGCTGGCCGCCCGGTTGTGGGCCGCAGGCCATGGCGGCAATCAGGACGAGTTCCTCCGACTGGACATCGAATTCCATGCAGCAGTTCTTCGCACCTCGGGCAACCCCATGTTCTCCCAGCTTCACAACCTCGTCCAAGAGCTCCTGACCGGACGCGCGGAACACGGACTGATGCCGCACTTGCCCGACCACGAAGCCCTTCAACTGCACGTGGATGTGGCCAGCGCCATCCAACGCGGCGAAGCGGAAAAAGCGCATGCCGCCATGAGCAGGATCGTCGAACAGTTCGCTGAGGAAATGACCGACATCTGGTCACAGCATCAAACCCCCTCGGGGCCGGCACAGGAGCCCGGGGCCGCCGACTAACATCCACGCAGCCCGCGACACCCCACCACGTTGGACCTGCGGCACCAGACGACATGTCCGGAGGGCTTGGTGAGCAGTCCTCAGCCCATACCCAGCCAGAGCACTCTGACTACCGAACCTTGGCGCCGGCCATCTCACTCACCAAAACCGCTCCAACGCAGACAACCCCGGCCTCACACCATCCGGCCCGGCAAACACTCACGTGCAGGCAGCCGCGGGACACTCTCATTCGACGGCTCCGGGCCTTGGTAACGCGAAGCCTTCCTCTGGCTCCATCCTTCTCCATCAGGTAGGGAGGCCCGTTGCCGGCCGGGCGGGCAACGATGGCAGGTCAGCCAACCGGGTCGCGGCTGGCGGCGTGACCCGGCGACAGCTCGCAGCGTTGAAGCCAGCCGGTGCGGCGTTTTAGACGGGTTTCCGCTTCTCCAGCCCACGTAAGCCAAGTCATATAGCCCGCCCTCGTCAACCCACGAAGAAGCAAGAACCCAGACCTAACGCCCGACACAAAGGAAAGAGGCACCCGGCCACACGACGGCCACCAACAAAAACAGCCCCAAAGGGCCCACAAAAGGCTGAATTATGCACAGCCAGAGGGCCCGGTAGGACTCGGCCAGGTGCTTCGTCACGGCTTTGCGTTCACCCATCGTCAATCCCATCCCTCAAGGATCTCCGCGGCCACCCTTCCCGGATCTTTTCCCATGAGGCAACGTATGCGGCTACGCGGAGGTTTTTTATGAGTCAACGCGCGCCCTCGAGATGGTTGCTGGCCGCCACTACTCTGGCCGTCCTGGCCGTCCTGGCCGTCCTGGCCGCCGCTGGCCTCGCGCTGACCGGCACATTGATGCAGCCCCTGCCCCCACCCGTGGTGGCAGGCGTGGCAGCCGCAATTCTGGGGGCAGCCCTCGTCGCAGATACCGTCAAACTGCGCGTGTTCCGCCGGCTGGGGATTCATAGCAGCAGACGGAGCCAAGACGGCCGTCACCCGGGCAAAGGATCGATCAGAGCGTGCCGAGTGGATGGATGCACTACCCCAACCCACCGCCGCCACGGATGATGTGCCAAGCCGGCGATTCAACACGAACGGGCGAACGACGGGGCCGTTCTTATCCGAGGGGACTTCCAACTCCCCCAGTGAGTTGCACTGCTTCAGCGTCCACCCGCGCCCCGTTGGTAACAGCAAGCTATCCCGGTCAGATCGGGACCGACCACTCACCCCATGGCAACAAATTTCCAATTCAAGTGGGCGACTGAGGGGACCAAACCCTCTCCGGTCGACCTTAAAAGAGAATTCAAGTTGCAGCTACATCCATACATGCAACTCTACTTGCGCAATGTTGAAAATCGGGGTTGTATTGACCGGGGCTAGTTACCTGGATCACATTTTCTGGATGAAAGAAGGACATTTTGCCAACATCGGCTCTTGCTTCGAATCCGTTGAAGCACTCGATCAATACCCGTCAATTGACAATGATCGGCATCGGCGGCGTGATTGGCGCCGGCCTTTTCGTCGGTAGCGGAAGCACCATCTCCGGGTCGGGTCCCGGTATCGTTTTCGTTTATCTCTTCGTTGGCCTGGTGATCATCCTGGTCATGCGGATGCTGGCCGAACTCGCTACCGCCAGCCCGGAAACCGGGTCCTTCTCGACGTATGCTTCCCGGGAGCTGGGATCCTGGGCCGGTTTGGCGGTGGGCTGGCTCTATGCATTCCATTGGTGTGTGACGGTGGCCTTTGAGGCGATTGCCGGCGCTGCCGTGGCCGCCCAGCTGGTTCCCGGCGTGCCGACGTGGGTTTATGCGCTGATCTTCATGGTGATACTTACCGCGGTCAACCTGGCGGCGGTGACGTCCTTCGCCCGCTTCGAGTTCTGGTTCGCCATGATCAAAGTTGCTGCCATCGTCCTCTTTATCGTCGTTGGCATCGCAGCCTTCCTTGGTGTGTTTCCCGGGTTCCAGTCACCGGGAGCGTCCAACCTGCTCGGGCACGGCGGTCTCTTTCCCAAGGGCATGACCCCGGTGCTGCTGGCTACGCTGACGGTCTTCTTTTCTTACTTCGGAACGGAACTCGTCACGATAGCCGCCGGCGAAGCCAAGGACCCTGTGCTGGCTGTCCGGAGGAGCATGCGGAGCGTCTCTTGGCGGATTCTGATCTTCTACGTTGGCTCAATCCTCATTGTCGTGACGCTGCTCCCCTGGGACGCCACGGAAGTAACCAAGAGCCCCTACACGGCGGTACTGAACGAACTGCATGTTCCCGGCGCCCAGCTCGTGATGAACCTGGTCGTTTTGACCGCCGTGCTTTCGTGCCTCAATTCCGGCATCTATTCTTCCTCCCGCATGCTGTTCTCCCTGGCCCGCCGTGGCGAGGGCCCGCGTGCACTGGGAACCACCGGGACGAACGGTGTCCCGGTGAAGGCTGTCCTGGCCGCGTCCAGTGCCGGGTTCCTGGCCGTCATCGCCAACTACTTCCTTCCGACCGGGACCGTCTTCACCTTCCTGCTCAGCTGCTCGGGATCCGTGGCCATCGTTGTTTACCTCACGATCTGTGCAACCCAAATTGTTGGGCGCCTCAAAAAGACGCCCGCCCAACGGAATGAGCTTCCCGTGAAGATGTGGGGCTTCCCTTACCTGTCCTATCTGGTTGCCGCCATCCTGCTCGTCATTATCGGCGGGATGGCACTGACGCCGGCTTCCCGGACGCCGCTGGAACTCACCAGCCTGATCACGGCCATCGCGGTTGTTGCCGGTGTGGTGCACCAGAAGCGGAGAGCGCGGGCGGTCACCGCCCCGGTTAACAGTGACCGTCCGGAACTGGATGACGTCCTCACCAACGGCCACTGAGCGGCGGGCGATCCTCCTGAAGAGGCCCCCCTGCGTCCCACTACCAGTCCGGGACGCAGCCCACTCCAACGTTAATTACCAAGACTTCCAACAGGCGGCATCATGACCATGCACTCGGCCACCCTGGCCATCAACGAAGCGATACAAAAACGTAAGGCCAACGGGGAAAAGCTTCTCCACCTCGGCTTTGGAGAGTCCGGCCTTCCAGTCCCCGAGTTCATCACCCAGGTCCTCCGGATCTCCGCTGACCAGAACAGCTACGGAGCCGTTGTCGGGTCGGAAGAGGCCAGAACCGCCGCGGCGGGCTGGTTCAGCCGGCGGGGACTTCCCACGGGCGCAGAGCAGATTCTCCTCGCTCCGGGCAGCAAGGCGCTGCTTTTCGCCGCACTCGCCACCGTCCCCGGCGACCTCATTCTCCCGCGTCCTTCATGGGTGAGCTACGCCGCCCAAGCCGCGCTGTTGAACAAGCCAATCATTGACGTCCCGATTCCGGACGACGCCGGTGGTATCCCGGACCCGGACCTCCTGGAGGCCGCCATCATCCGGTCAATGTCGTCCGGAGGCAACCCGGGCGTCCTGCTCCTTACCGTTCCGGACAACCCCACGGGAACAATGGCCCGTCCCGAAGCGATCGAGAGGATCTGCCGCATCGCCCAGAAGTACGAACTGGCGATCGTCTCTGACGAAATTTACGCGGAAGTGGTCCACTCCGGAGCTGCGCCCTCCGCCGCCACCTACCTGGAATCGCGGACGATCATCACGACCGGCCTGTCCAAATCGCTCGCCCTGGGCGGATGGCGGATCGGGCTTGCACGGGTCCCCCAAAACGAGTGGGGCCACAAGATCCTCGACGACATGATCGGGATCGCCAGCGAAGTGTGGTCCAGCCTCGCCGCCCCCATGCAGGCGGTAGCAGCGTACGTCCTGAACGAACCGGATGAAGTCAAGGACCACATCAAACGCTCGGTCCGGCTTCACGCAATCGTGGCCAACGCCGTGTATGAGGAGTTCATCGCCGCGGGAGCTGCGTGCCGCAAGCCCGTAGCCGGCTTCTACCTCTACCCGGACTTCGAACCGCTCCGTGAACGCCTCGGTGCCAAAGGCATCTACTCCGGCAGCGACCTTGCGGCAGCAATGCTCGACCAGCACGGCGTCGGAATCCTCGCCGGCGAAGCGTTCGGCGATGACCCAGCGGCGCTCCGCGCCCGTGTAGCGACCAGCCTCCTGTACGGCGCCACCGGCGAAGAGCGGTGGGAGGCACTGCGGTCCGACGACCCGCTGTCCCTTCCCTGGATCGCTTCAGCACTCGAGCACCTGCGGACTGCCCTGCAGGAGCTGACCAGCTAAGAAGCCGCCACGCTGAGAAAAGAGTGAGGAATGACCTGCTTGCAACTAGAGTTGCGTGCAGATCATTCCTCACTAGGCGGGAGAAACCCATGACCGTGGACACCTACCGGGAACTGACACGGGTACTACAGGAACGACTCCCGACTTTGGCGCCGGGTCAGCAGCGGATCGCCAGGGTCCTGCTCGACGATCCGGACGGAACAGCATTTCGGACCATCGCCGAAACGGCGGACATTGCTGGGGTGAACCAGTCCTCACTGGTCAGGTTTTCCGCTCTCTTGGGGCTGAAAGGCTACCCGGCCCTCGTTAAGCTGTGCCAGCAGAACCTGGCCAAAGAAGCGAACCTCATCAACCGGCTGGAACAGTCCGAGAAACACGCCGAAAGCCAGTCACTGTTCGACGCAGTCCTGGAGCACGAGAAAAGCAACCTCCTCAGGACCTACGCCCGGATCGAGGACGCCGACTGGTCCCGGGCTGTCGACCAGCTCAGCCAGGCGCCCAGGATCTACGTGATGGGGTTGCGTAAATGTTCCGCCATCGCCCAGCTCTTCACCTACCTGCTGCACCTGGTGCGCCCCGGCGTTGAACAAATCGCCCCTGCCACCGGTGTCATTATCGACCAGCTGCGCGACCTCGATCCAGACGGAGTCTTCGTCGCGATGTCGATTCGCCGCTACACCGCGGACACTGTGAGGGCACTCAAGCACGCCAAAGACAGTGGACTAAGAACCCTCGCCTTGACCGACGACCCGTCCTCCCCGCTCGCCCGCCTCGCCGAAACAACGTTCTACATCGACACCGAAGGCGTCACTATCCTTAGATCGATGTCGGTGTTCACGTCAGTTGTCCAGACGCTCGCCACAGCCGTCACCATCCGCAGCGGCGCACGCAGCCGGAACGAACTCATGCTCGACGAGCAGCTCCTCGAGGACTTCAACGTCTACTACCAGGACTGACGGGGCGCCGCACAGTTCATCGAACACCTACTTCAGGACGCCAGGGGCCGAGTTACACGAAGGCCAGTGCGTGCCCGGAGCAGAGCCGCCGATACGCCGCCGCAGACGTGCTCCGGGCATAGGAACAGTTCGCGACCCTGGCGGTCGAAGCGGCCCCCACTCGTTCGGCGGATTGTCCGGGAACTTCGACGCAGCGACTCCCGAGCGCTCAGGACCGGTGACCTCCTCGGCGAACTAAAGGCCTCCACGGGGACGAGTAAGGCCAAGCCCAGCTCAACACCGGGGATTGTCTGATAAACAATGAAGATGGAGTTGCGGCTCCGGGCGGGTCTGACTTGCTGAATAACTGACGTGCTCTCGGGCATTGTCCTGA